>NZ_JAWOQO010000099.1:0-1466 GCF_033337345.1 Vibrio sp. YT-18
TTTTGTAGCGTTTACCTCCAATATTCGCACTCAAACTCATATTGTTTATATTCTTATATGAAATAGGCCAAACCTTATATTGCTCTGGAAGAATATAACCGGCTAATCCTTCAGAAATCATTAACGGTTCTTTATTCGGAGAATCCAGTTGTAAATTCACCAGACGCACATGATGATTTCCTGAGTTTTTAATGTGAATAAAGCGTTGATTATTTTTCTTAATCAATTGAGCTTGCAAACCATTCCACAACTCACTGTCCTTATTCTGCTGTTGAGTATTGTTAAGTCCTTTTCCATAGATAAATAAGGGGATGGAGTAGCGCATTCGAACTTTAACAGCGAGTTCATTTTCCATCGAATCGGTTAGAGGGTCGTGAGTTGGAGGCAGTTCATCGATGATAACTCGGTAAGCGTACTCTTTACCTGCTGTGGCTTCATCTTGATTGAGGATGCGAATCAGCTGTTTTTCACCAGGTTCAATTTTGACAAATGGTGGCGTGGCAATCAGTTGATTTTGATTAGAATAGTTATCTTCACCTTCATTTTGTCCCCATTTAAAAATCCTCACTTGTAAGTAAGAATCAACGTTGCCTTTATTCACCATCCAAAGGTATGTCGCATTAGTCTCCGCTGTTATTTTGGGGTAGATCGGCCAAATTAATAATGAATTGGCGTTAGCATTGGAGATAAAAACAAAAAGGAAGGTCGCTATTAATAATGATTTTTTGAGTATGAATTCCATTTCATCCCTCCGAAACATCACTTACCACTCCAAGGTCAGCGTAAGCGTATCCATATAAATTCCGGCTATTTCATTCCCATTTATTATTGCCTTTGCCCAGATAGGAAACTGAATATTATCTGGGTCTTGCGTGGTATCGACGGAATATCGTGTATCGATATCAAGCACTTGTGTGTAATCCAGATCCTGAAACAAAAAGTAGTCTACCGTCGTGACCTCTTCGCTATGCTTTAACTTGCGCACGCCATCCGACGAATTCAGCCCACCGTTTAGAGAAACATTCATCGCAATACCCGGAGTACAACTTAATGTAAGTGATGAGCTGTATGTGACACTGCCTTGTACTTCCGCCGCATAAACAGAAGAATGTTCACCAAAATCCAACGTTCCTATTTGTCCAGCTTGCGTTGCGCTCTCTTCTTGTACTGCGCCATTAATCAAACAGCCTGTGTCTACTGTTGCTGATACTTGAAAGGTTTCTGTCACATCAGCCAGCACAGTTGAAGAACACCAACTCACCACGACAAGTGAAAAGCCTCTAACAACCAGCGTCACGGTTTACCAGCTTAATGTCACACTGATTGTATCTGAGTACGATCCCGCAGTGCTGCTCGTACCGTAAGCTTTCGCAAAAAGCTCAATGGTCTGAGCCGTTGGGGTCGTAAACTCAGTAAGCGCCACCGTTCCATTTTGCACGATTTGGGTAGTTCTGTCTGAAGCGGTA
>NZ_JAWOQO010000100.1:0-1457 GCF_033337345.1 Vibrio sp. YT-18
CGCTACGATTTTGAATTGTCTGGCGCGCTCGATCATGCAACGAATTCTGATGACCTGACCGTCAATCTGCCGATTGTGATTACCGACGGGGACAACGACTCCGTTAACGCGACGTTGCCAGTCACTATTTTGGATGATAAGCCGACGATTGAAGCTATTCGTCCAGGAAGTCACTTGTCCATTGATGAAGATGACATTCCGAACAAAGGGTCGGATGGTCAAGGTGATCATATTATCGGCGGACATTTTGATGTCGTTGACGGTGCAGATTCTATCGTTAGCTTCCAATTGGAGGATCTTGTCTCACCTGTTGCTGGGTTAACGTCAGCAGGTCAGCCACTAGAGCTTGTTGAATACTCAAACGCGAATGGCGTGATTGAGTACCGTGCGTACGTGCAAGGCACTACCGATATCGTGTTTAAACTTACGTTAAATGCTGGAGAAGATAGGTATCAATTTGAATTATTTGCTCAGCTAGACCATCCAAATGGCAATGGTGAAAACGAGCTAGTGATTGATTTCCCTGTGAATGCCACGGATTTTGATGGTGATGTGTCGAACACGATTAGTTTGCCAATTACCGTTGTTGATGATGTGCCGTCTATCACTGGGGTGGATAACAGTAGCCAGTTGACGATTGACGAAGATGATTTACCTGCTGGCTCTGATACTTCTGGCTTACGAGTGTTAGATGGACACTTTAACGTTGTTGCTGGCGCTGATGAAATCGTCAGTTATCACGTTTCTGACTTAGCTGGCGCGGTCGCTGGTTTGCAGTCAAATGGTCAAGATGTGGAACTAAGACTGGTCTCTGAAGCCGACGGTGTAAGCACCTATGAAGCGGTGATTGTTGGCACGAACACGCAGATTTTCACCCTAACGTTGGATGCAAAAGACAATAGCTACCAATTTGAGTTAGTGGGCCCTGTGGATCATCCTGCTGGCCTGGGCGAAAACAGCCTAACGTTAGATATTCCTATTTCTGTTACTGACTTCGATGGTGATACATCGGCATCTGTGAACTTGCCAATCACCATCGTGGATGACGTGCCGGAAATCAAAACGGCGACGCCGTTGTTCTTAGATGAAGATGACTTGCCTTCAGGCTCAGAGCTGAGCAAAGACAGCCTAGAGGCAAGCGGCAGCTTTGATAGCGTAGAAGGTGCGGATACGATAGTTTCTTACCAGTTAGATTTGTCTGGCAACCCAATCAGCGGGGTAACGTCAGGCGGACAAGCGGTCACGCTCGTACAAACTGGTGTGAATAACAACAACTACACTTACCAAGGTCAAACGCCAGATGGAAAATCGGTGTTTGCTCTGGTGTTAAATGCTGACGGAACATACAAATTCACGCTAGAAGGCGTACTGGATCATGGTGTTCAGGGCGAAGATTTACTGACGCTTAATCTGCCTGTGTTTGCTACGGATGTGGATGGCGATACCGCTGGTATCAA
>NZ_JAWOQO010000101.1:0-1439 GCF_033337345.1 Vibrio sp. YT-18
CTGTGTTTGCTTGACTTGCTTCTACTTGGTTTACATACGCTCGGCACTTTGAGCACGTCTCTAAATGTGTGGCGACCAAAAGACCAGAAACCGCATCAATGCTGCCCGAAGCGTACGCTTCTAACAAGTTGTTATCTGGATGTTTGTTCATAGTTGCTCCGTATGCATTGAGTGCCTTAACTTTTCTACTGCGAGTCTTAACCGAGACTTCACCGTGCCTAGTGGTATGTCAAAAAGTTCCGCTACTTGCTGATGTGGCAGTTCTTCGAGATAAACCGCTTGCAATACGTCTCTCTGATTTTTAGGCAAAGTATCAAGAAACTTCACCACCTGTTCCTTCAACATGTCTTGTTCTGGAGAATAATGGTCAACCAGATCTGGCGGATAATATTCCGATGGCCAAATGTCATCAGAATGGATGTGAAGCTCTTTACCCTTTTGTTTTCTGAGTAAGTCAAAACACAAGTTGCGGATAATCGTGTATATCCACGTCGATAACGCACTCTTCTTTCCATCGTAAAGATGAGCTTTTTGCCAGACCGTTGCCATGGTTTCTTGAACCATTTCCATAGCAACTTGCTCATTACCAACGTGCTTGTAGGCAAACTGTTTTAGCTTGGGTGCATAAAAACGGAATACGAACGCAAAAGCCTCTCTATCTTTGGCTTTTACTTTATCCATGTAAGCGTTCCATTCATTTCGCCCCAATTTTTGTGGGCTATCACTCATCATAATCAGCCTTTACTATAGAGAGGCTCTCACCTCCCTTCTTCCTAATCGGTGATGTCATCAACGAGAAGATTGAAGGCACCATTGTTTCCGTCATCAATGGCAACCGCTTGGTAGACAACACCATTCATTAAGTCTACTGGTAGCGAATCGATCGCGACCGCGTCAGGGTTGCCTGCTACGGTGACAGTTACGTAGTAAGTGCCTGCCGCAACATACAATCCTTTCGCACTTTCTTTATACGCAAAGTTTGTGATGGTTGGATCACTGCCCTCTATCCCTACTGACGTTGTGAGGTAGATATCCACCACCTCTGCTACTGGGTTGGCTGCCGCATGAGTCACGTTTAACGTCGCACTGGTTGCAACCGCTCTTCTCATGTCTTCACCATTAAAGACTCTATCGCGATAAAAGGGCTTACGACCCCGACAGCATATACGCTGTCATCTTTCCCGCCATCAACCCTTAGTCCATCAACATCAATTATCGGATGACTCGTAGTGCCATCGACAAGATGCCCTACTCGAACTTAGCTTGGTTTCCTGTGATTTCAATTATAGAAGAGGAGGAACCATCAAGAACGAGCTGCTTAACTAGTAAAGAGCTATTTGAATCACCAGTATTAATAGCTGCAATGGTCAAATTGCAGTTCGCAGAAAGCGTGACTGCACCCGAACCAAAAACAACGGAGTCGCCCACGATTAATCTAA
>NZ_JAWOQO010000102.1:0-1432 GCF_033337345.1 Vibrio sp. YT-18
ATTCGTGACAAAACGCCTGTCGGTGAAAAAGTCGCCATTGTTGGTGCTGGTGGTATTGGTGTTGATGTTGCAACAATGATTACCGAGCCAGCAGGGCAAACGTTGGATGATTGGCTGCATGAATGGGGCATTGATAAAGAAATGTCGCAACCAGGTGGACTGTACCCATACCCAGACGCGGTGAGTGACAAAGAAGTGTGGGTGCTTCAACGTCGCAAAGGTCGTGTTGGTAAAGGACCGGGTAAAACGACAGGGTGGATTCATAAACGCACATTAGAAAAACGTGGAGTGCATCTGCTTGGTGGCGTGTCTTATGACAAAATTGATGACAACGGTTTACACATTCATGTAGATGGTAAGGCGCAGCTTTTAGAGGCTGATAAAGTCGTTATTTGTGCGGGACAGGAATCAGTACGTCCGTTTGAAGACAAGTGGTCTGAACTTGGTGAAAAACTGCATATCATCGGTGGTGCTGATCATGCCGGTGAGTTGGATGCAGTGCGCGCAATTCGCCAAGGCGTAAAACTTGCTGTGAAGCTATAACATCGAGCTTTATATGACTCAAAAGCTGCGTGTGATGCGCAGCTTTTTTGTTTCTGTCACTCTCGGTTTGTGTGAATCATCACGATAATCCCTAAAAAACAGATTGTTATTAGAGTGAGAGGATTATGCTAAAGTGAGCAGCAAAGAAAATAACAGTTAGATTCAATAAGGACTCGCTCATGGAAGCTCTCGATCTTTTGCTTAACCGTCGCTCTATCGCTAAATTATCTGCGCCAGCACCAGAGGGCAAAGCGTTGGAGAATATTATTCGTGCAGGTCTTCGTGCTCCTGACCATGCGGGCTTAACCCCTTGGCGTTTTGTGATTGCTCAAGGTGATGGTTTGAAGAAGCTATCAGATATTTTGGTGAAAGCCGCGATTGCAGACCATAGTGATGAAGTCGTGATCGAAAAAGTGAAAAATGCGCCGTTTCGTGCCCCAATGGTCATTACCGTGATCGCGAAAGTAACCGAGCATGAAAAAGTCCCTGCATTGGAACAATATCTTTCTGCAGGCTGCGCTGTTCAAGCAATGCAGATGGCGGCGGTTGCGCAAGGTTTTCAAGGTTTTTGGCGTTCGGGTAAATGGATGTTCCACCCTGAGGTACATCAAGCATTTGGCCTAGAAGGTGAAGATGAAATTGTTGGATTTCTATACCTTGGTACACCAGGTTGTACTCCAATGAAAGTGCCAGAGCGCGATTTGTCTAAGTTTGTTGAATTTCAATAAATACATACCTAGATAACGCTTACTGTTCATTTATACAGTTTTTCCTTGATTTCTTAGGGCTACATTCGATAATGTGGCCCTAATTATTTTGATTTCCAATTCCTTATGTCTCGTCTGTTTATTGCTGAAAAACCCAGTCTAGGCCGTGCTATTGCGGCGGC
>NZ_JAWOQO010000103.1:0-1424 GCF_033337345.1 Vibrio sp. YT-18
TGAAAAAACATTAGAACCAGAGCAACAAGCGCAGTTTGATGCTTTACTCGCAAGGCGCTTAGCAGGCGAACCCGTTGCTTACATTATTGGTGAGCGCGAGTTTTGGTCTCTACCTCTCAAAGTTTCTCCTACTACCTTGATCCCAAGACCAGACACCGAGCGTTTGGTGGAAGTTGCTTTGGATAAAACCTATGGGCAGACCGGATCGATTCTAGATTTAGGCACGGGGACAGGAGCAATTGCATTGGCATTAGCGTCTGAGCTACCGAATCGTCAGGTAATGGGAGTTGACCTCAAACAAGAGGCCAAAGAGCTTGCTGAGTACAATGCCGCGCAGCTAAACATCAAAAATGTGACGTTTGACCAAGGTAGCTGGTTCGAGCCTATTGCAGAGGGAACAAAGTTTGCTTTAATTGTTTCCAATCCGCCGTATATTGACGAGAAAGATCCGCATTTATCCCAAGGTGACGTTCGTTTTGAGCCAAAATCCGCGCTGGTCGCTGATGAAAATGGCTTAGCGGATATTCGCCATATCTCCGATTTGGCTCGTCAGTATCTTGAAGAGGGCGGTTGGCTTGCCTTCGAACACGGTTACGACCAAGGCGAGGCGGTTCGTGAGATCATGAGTGGCTTTGGTTATCAGCAAGTTGTCACCGAAAAAGATTATGGTGGGAATGATCGAGTGACCCTCGGTTGCTATCAGCCTTCATAAGAACGAGCAAGTCAGCAGTAATTTATTAAAAGAGAAGAAAAATGTACGTAGCTCTAAAACATATTCACCTTGTCACCATCGCACTGAGTGCCACATTGTTGTCGATTCGATTCGCGTTAATGATGATGAACTCTCCAAAGCGCAACCATCGTTTTCTGAAAGTTTTTCCACACATTGTTGATACCGCGCTGTTGTTGTCAGGTGTTGCTTTGATCTTTGTTACTGGCTTCATTCCATTTACAGACTCAGCACCTTGGCTAACCAACAAGATCACGTGTGTGTTGGCGTACATTGCTCTGGGCTTCTTCGCTCTGAAATTAGCTAAAAATAAATTGCTGCAAATTTTCGGTTTCTTTGGTGCACTCGGTTGGTTGGTCATGGCGGCTAACATCGCCGTGTCTAAGAGTCCAACTTTATTTGGGTAATCGTCATGCTTGAGTTTTTTGACGAAGATTTTGACAACATGGCGCTGGTGGAAGGAGCGTTAGAGCTCAATAAATCCGTTAATCCAGAAACCAACGTCCATTGGGCTAAGCAAGAGCTAGAGCGTCTGTACCAAGAAGCAGAAGCAACGCTTATCCATGAAACAGATGAAGAGCAGCGTTTCGACTCTTTCCTACGTCTGTTTTTCCATGAGTGGGGCTTCAAAGGTGACGACCAAGAGTACTTTATCTCTGACAACAGCTTTATCGATAAAGTACTAGAGCGTAAA
>NZ_JAWOQO010000104.1:0-1422 GCF_033337345.1 Vibrio sp. YT-18
AATGGAACGAATCACCATAGGGAGGTGCAGCTTCGCGGCTTCTAGAATCGTTAAAGGCATACCTTCCCATGCGGCGGTATGTAAATAGAGATCGGAGGCCTGCAGTTTCTTAACCACTTCATCTCGAGGAAGCATACCCGTTACTTGTACGTCTTCGGCTCTTAACGCTTGCTCTAGCTCTTTGTCTCCTCCTCCAATCCAAGTAATGTCTAATTGGCGATTGAGTGCAAATCGATTCAAGCAACGGAGTGTGTTAAGTAAAAATTGAGGGTCTTTCTGTGGTGCGACACGCCCTAAAACAACAATGTTCAATGCAGCTTGATGGTCTCGGCCGACACGCGTCGCACTTTGATAAGAAACGTAGTTGTTCAGCCGTTCCGCCCGTTTTGCTCCAATGCTAATGGCTAAATCACATTCGCGCTGACTGCAGCCTGCCACCACGTCAATTTTGTTGAGCATCACCTTTTCTAAAGCTTTGTATAGTTGGCGAGCGAAGCCTGAAATATCTTCTCGTTCAAACGCATAGCAGTGCGGGGTATACACCAAGCGGGCGCGGTTGAGTTTCAAAAATCGACCCAAAAAACCGGCTTTGCTAGAGTGCAAGTGCACAATATCGGGTTTTATGTCATTGATGGTTTGATTGGCGTCTCGCACAAACTGCAGAAGCCCACCTTCCACCCATTTCGTTTGAGCAAAAACATCGTGATTGCTGTCTTTGGTTAAATCATTGTGACGCGCTCTAGCAAGCAAAAAGTGTTCATACGGTTCATGTCGAGATGAATGTACATAGCTGTACAGTGCAGTTTGAACACCGCCACCAAAAGCTTCGGTAATATGAAGTACTTTTTTCATGCTGACTTTGTCCCTGGAGTTTTTAACCACTTGGTTTTGAAAGCTTCTCGTTCTTGCTGCGAGTAAATATGGCGATAAAGCGGTAAGTCATACATGTAAAACAACTTAGAAAAATCGTAATGCTGTTTAAAGTATTGGTGGATGTTGGAATACCATTTGTTCTTTGCTTCATTGCTGTTTTTCAGAACAAAGTTGTCGACATTTAGGAAGTCTCCAATCTCTTTGTCGAGGGAACTCAGTTGCTCGCACTTAATGAGAATGACGCTAGCTTTGTCATTGTTGAACGTGAAAAATGGTTGAGTGTTATCGATCTCTTGGCGCATGACATCGATGCTGAAGTTACGTTTTAGCTCGTTATCGAACCAATCTGCGAAGTAGTTCAGGTTGATGTAGTTATCAAAGCAATGCTCGAGATGCTTGTAGGTCACTTCCATATCGCGGTGGATGGCATCGTTCTTTTTGCCTTCGATAAATTGCAGATGCAAATCTTGGAAAAAACGGGAGAAAACCGTCGCAATCGGGTCACGGATTAATGTAACGATATTGATTTGCTCGCGCTATGGCAAAAGG
>NZ_JAWOQO010000105.1:0-1422 GCF_033337345.1 Vibrio sp. YT-18
ACTGTTTCTTGAAGTCGCAATATCGCGAAATGAAATATAGTTTGATCATCAAATTGGCCCATACAAGCAACTAACGCACAAACCGTAAAAGCCATCGAAAATATGTAGCCATATTTCTCGTCACTCGACATAAAAATACACAAGCCAAGAAACAGAGTTAAAAAGCTCAAAAACAAAAATGGATCTTGAGGAAACGTACCAATTAAGAAAAGCGCATAAGCGATTCCGATGAGCGTTCCCCAAACGCGGTTGTGTCCTTTATGAATTGAGTGGGCAAAGCTTTCATTTAGTGCCATAACAGCAACCGCAATGGCCGCCCAATAAGGTTTTTCCCACTGAAACCACAGTGCAAGGCAAATAGCGACAACAATTGAGAGCGCTGCTTTTATTGCTTCTTTAGTCGATGAACTCAGCATGACCTTCACCTAATTAGTGTTTGATGATTTTTATCGATGCCGTCATGCCTACGCGAAGCTGCAGATCTTTTGGCATTTCATTCAATGTCACTTTGACTGGGATACGTTGAGCTAAGCGAATCCACTGAAAGTTAGGGTTCACTGTTGGCAGAAGGTCATTTCCTGTTATGCCATCTTTTTTCGCAATGCCAAAACCAATGCTTTTGATTTTGCCCTCTAACGCGACGTCATCATGCATGAGTAATGTCACGGTTGCGCGGTCGTTAGGGGCAATGCCCGCGAGGTCTGTTTCTTTAAAGTAACCTTCAATCCAGAAGCTATTTTCATCAATAAGGGCGACAACAGGGGAGTTAGCGACCACTTGAGAGCCCACTCGAACGTTTAGATTGGTGATGTAACCATCGGTCGGCGCGTAAACTTTGGTGAAGTCCAAGTTAAGCTGCGCTTCTTCAATGTTTGCTTTCGCTAGTTCAACATTTGCCTGCGCTGTTTGTACGGCATTATGTAAATTGCTAAGAGTTAACGCAGGCACTGCACCGTGCGTACGTTTCTCTAATTTTCGTGCTCGCTGTTCTTCATTTTGTGCTTTTGCTAGCAATGCAGTCGCTTGTTTCTGGTTTGCCAGTGCTTTGTGGTAAGACGCAACGTATGTGCTTGGATCAATCTCAAACAGCAAATCTCCCTTTTTTACTTTTGAGTTATCAGCAACATACACCTGCGTAACCTGCCCAGTGACTCGAGGCGTAATGGAGATAACATAGGCACTCACCTGTCCGTCTCGCGTCCATGGATTGTTTGTGTATGTTTGGTAGTGGGTGTAAAGCACAGTACCTGCGGTACACAACAAAATAAGGGTAATGAGATAACGTTTAATCACAGTGTGCTTTCCTCAAAAGATCGAAATAAATTGGCCAATAACGCCGGTAAAAATGACAATCAGACTTAGCTCTGCCAGTGCAGGGAATGCAACGTACTTATGTAGTCCGCATCTCGTTGCTAGCGAAGT
>NZ_JAWOQO010000106.1:0-1415 GCF_033337345.1 Vibrio sp. YT-18
TTCGCGTGAATTTGCAAGATCGCGGACGCTTTCATTACAGCATGATTTTGGGTAAAAACTTCTTAAAGCACGGTGCGTAAGTGGCGAGTGAAACCAATTACATCGTGACGAAAAAACCAGATTACGAAAAATAGTCGAACCGTCGCCTAACCTAATTGCCAATACCCAAAGTCCGCTCTGAGAATCTTGTGGCTTTGGGTATAATTCTAGGTTTAGGATGAAGATCGCATAAGCGTCGATGCTGCTTAATGTGCGGCTTTTTTTATGCCGAAATGAATAGGAGCCAAATTGAAAACTAAGCTGATTACCCGTGAAGGTTATAACAAACTCAAGCAAGAGCACGATTACCTCTGGAATGAAAAGCGTCCAGAAATCACCAAGATCGTGACGTGGGCGGCCAGCCTTGGCGATCGTTCGGAAAATGCTGACTACACCTTCAATAAACGACTGCTGCGTCAAATCGATCGACGCGTTCGTTTTCTCAGAAAGTTTTTACCTGAAGTCACCATCGTAGATTACTCACCTCAACAAGAAGGCAAAGTCTTTTTTGGTGCTTGGGTCGAGATTGAAAACGAAGCCGGTGATGTGAAGAAGTTCCGCATTGTGGGGCCAGAAGAAATATATGGCGATGCCAAAGATTACATCTCCATTGATTCCCCTATGGCCAGAGCCATGTTGAAAAAGCAAGTGGATGAAGAATTTACCGTTCGAACGCCGGAAGGTGACAAAGAGTGGTTCATCAATTCGATTGAATACAACAAGCAAAGCGCAGAATCTTAACTTCCTCGACCTTGAAACATTCGGCGAGCGAAGTGCGTTTGCCAATGATGTTGACCTATTTTTATGCGCCCTCATTTGAGGGCGCGAGCTGTATTTACTGGAGAGGTTTAAAATGAAAGCCGTGATTTGTGGTGCTGCGTTAACGATGGCTATTTCGCTTCCTACTGTCGCTCAAGAAGAGCTAAAAGGGTGTGATGCCAAAGCGTTTGCTCTTGAGCAGCAAATTGAATACGCCACAGTACAAGGTAATCAAAAGCGCATTGATGGATTAAAACGAGCCCTTGCTGCGATTGAGGATGAATGCTCGGAAGAAGATTTACGCGAAAAACTGCAAGCAGAAGTCGAACAAAAAGCGCAAAAAGTAAAAGCTCGCGAGCTAGAATTGGCAGAGGCACAAACGTCGGGTTCGAGCGACAAAATCGAGAAAAAGCGCCGAAAGTTAGATGAAGCGCAAAAAGAATGGTTAGACGCTAAACGTGAGTTGGAATGGAATTACGGCCAGTAGGCGCACCGACCTTCGCGGCGGTTAAAGCCACCTCTCATCGCGTTTTTGTGGCGTTGTTCACATCTCGAAACAAAGTCAATATCGCTAAATACTTAGGGCGGCGCGCAAATAATTTCCCAAAACCGCGTCT
>NZ_JAWOQO010000107.1:0-1408 GCF_033337345.1 Vibrio sp. YT-18
CTTCATAAGGAGCAGGCCGGTTGCACAAAGCATATTAATTAAAATGCCAGTTGGTTTGGACCCTACAGGATCTTCATCAGGATGGACATACTGACTGAGAGTGATTAAAGCTGGTACTTTATAAGTATAGGGTGTGTCTGCCTGTGTCTCTTTCCACGTTTTTCTCCTCACTGACTTGGTCAATCCATGTGAAATTTGGCACAGTGGTAGAGGGTCATGGGAGGATGCCAATGAAGCAATATTACATCAATTGGCCAAAGGGGGGCGCTATAGCAACCCATTGAAATGTCAAACTTTGAATGGGCATATCTCATGCCCTGTATGTCGTAGAGACACTTTGCACAGAGATGCCTCTCCTCATGAGGAACACATTTGCCTCAAGAACCCATAACTTCCGCTTATATAGATTTTCCGCCATTTTGAATTTTTTGAAAAACACTTAAAATCGATCTCTTCCTAGGAAGTTTGACCGATCTGCATGAAACTCGGTGAACATAATCTAGGGACCAATATCTAAAGTTCCCTCTTGGCAAAAGTTGGAAAACTTACTAAAACTGAGCTTCTATAAGGCAATGAATATTGCGGAGGGCGTGGCTCATCACATAAAGGTGTATAACATCTCAAGGGTTTCACCCATCACCACGCAACTTTGTAGGCATATGACCACACATAATCTGAGGGGACCCCTCCATTATTGACCCCATCAAACAAAATGGGGGCGCTAGAGAGCTAATTTCTTATCTAGGCCTAACCGCCATATGGATTTTTACTAAACTTGGTAGATATGTAGAACAGGACGCCTCAAGGTGACTGGAGAAATTTAACTCTAATTGGCAACTGGGTGGCGCTATAACAACAGAAAAATGCTTAAAAATGGCTGAAATGCAGCCGATCGCTGTGGCTCCCCCTGTGGCCCAATGTTTGTTTTTTTTCTCTAATTTTTGGTATGACTAAGTCATGGTATGGTATGCTGTACATAATCACGGAAACTGTCAGTGTGTCATTCTGTCAGTCAGTCATTCTGTCTGTCCCACGTTTTTCTACTCACTGACGTGGTCAATCTATGTGAAACTGCACATAGGCATTGAGGATTGGCATAGGTAGAAGGTGACAAAGCTACCAATGGGTATGGACTAGTACCATATTATTATTACTAAGGGCCTGAACATTTATTCTGTTTGAGAGCAACTGTTTCCAATAGAAATGTATTAAATTCCCCAATGTAAATCTTTGAATGCCGTTTTCTCAAAATGAGTTTTTCGTCATACTCCAAGTTGAACATCTCAGCCTCTGTAGCACCTATGTACACCAAACTTTCCATTTATACACCTATCTATATTCTGAAGATATTTCCAGAGGGATTTGTTAATAAATCATTCCTAGCCTGATTTATGTGACATTTTATATA
>NZ_JAWOQO010000108.1:0-1406 GCF_033337345.1 Vibrio sp. YT-18
TTACGTTGGCGCTGACGGATTGGCGGGCATCAATGTTGCTTGGCCAGTGATTGGTAGCATTCTGGGAATAGGGATGATGGTTGGTGTGGGAACGGGAGCCCTGACTTCCATCAAGCAAGGAGAGCAAGATCAACAAGGTGCGAAACGGGTCTTAACCACAGGCTTGCTATTTTTGTTGGCCCTGATGCCTATTGTCGCAACGATTCTATTTTTCTTTGCTGATGACTTTATTCGTTGGCAAGGCGCTCAGGGGCGAGTGTACGAGTTGGGCTTGCAATATCTCCAGATACTAATCGTCGCGTGTATTTTTTCACTTGGCTCTATTGCGGTTCCATTCTTGCTACGTAACGACAACAGCCCTAACTTAGCCACAATTTTGATGGTGATAGGTGCAATCATTAACATTGTGTTGGACTATGTTTTCATTGCTTGGATGAACTGGGAGCTAACAGGAGCGGCTATTGCGACCGCATTGGCACAGATGGTTGTCACCGTGCTAGGTGTGGGCTACTTCTTCTCTTCTAAAGCGAAGTTACGTCTAACATTTAGAGAGTTGAAAGTGCAATTGGATGCTATTCCTAAAATTGTGCTTATCGGGACATCCAGCTTTTTTATGTACGCTTATGGATCTACGATGGTAGCTCTGCACAACGCATTATTCGCACAATACGGCAGCCCGCTTTTGATCGGCGCTTACGCCATTTTAGGCTATATCGTGACGGTCTATTATCTCGTGGCGGAAGGCATTGCCAATGGTATGCAGCCTTTGGTGAGCTACAACCATGGCGCACGAAATCAAGATAACATTCGTAAGTTGCTACAAATTGCTATGGGGACATCGGTTTTAGGTGGTGTTGTGTTCGTGGTATTGATGAACCTTTTCCCGTACCAGCTCGTATCCGTCTTTAATGACGCGGATCAGCAGCTTATCGAAAGTGCTGTGGTGGGAATTCGTCTCCACATGTTCGCACTGTTTCTGGATGGTTTCTTAGTGGTAGCAGGGGCTTACTATCAATCGGTCAACAAAGGCAGTAAGGCGATGTTTGTGACGGTGGGCAATATGCTTATCCAACTGCCGTTCTTGTTCATCATGCCAAAACTGTTGGGTGTGACAGGCATTTGGATTGCATTCCCGCTATCCAACATTGCGTTAAGTCTGGTTGTGATGAGCATGCTTTGGCGTGATATCAAAAAGTTGATGGTGGATAGCCCAGTAGAACCGAGCATCCAAGCGTCTTAAGTTGGTAGCAGAAAAGCGAGGCTAGTGCCTCGCTTTTTACTTTGTCGGAAGAGTTAAATGTTCTTCACTTCTAAGCCAGCCAATTGATGCCAGTAACCGTTGCATTGGCGGCTTGATAGTTTGTCTGGGTCTGAGCCTTGCTCGTTAGAACGGAAGCGATCCAATT
>NZ_JAWOQO010000010.1:0-206999 GCF_033337345.1 Vibrio sp. YT-18
GCTTGGATAGACATCCGACCTGCCACTTCTGACATTGGTGCTAACAGTGGCAAACGACCCATATTATCTGTTACAGTCTCATAGGCTATACAGACAGCTTTGCTCTTGATTAGCTCATCAGTTTGTGGAAAATCTGGTGCTAGGTGTAAATAAGTAAATAAAATTTGCCCTTCGCGGAGCATTGCTCTCTCTACTGCTTGGGGTTCTTTTACTTTTACAATCATGTCTGCTTGCGCAAATACGTCAGCAGCATGAGGGAGAATGGATGCGCCGACAGCGATGTAATCATCGTCTGAAAAACCAATGCCGGCACCTGCATTGGTCTCAACTAAAACTTGGTGACCATGTGAGATGAGTTCTCTCACGCTAGCTGGGATCATACCAACACGATATTCGTGATTCTTGATTTCCTTAGGTACGCCAATGATCATCCTGTATCCTCTTTCTATAATGGTTGTATTAACTGTTAGTAGGGTGTTATTGTCGAATTAATAACTAGTATAGTTATAGATTTGTAAAATTTGGCACCAAATATTAAAAAGTTGTAGTATATTTTTTTGCAAGGAAGTAATAAGGTGGAATAAAAAATGGCAGACAACTATAAAAAGCCGTCCAAGGAACTAGACCGTATCGACCGCAACATTCTTAATGAGCTGCAGAAAGACGGTCGTATTTCAAACGTTGAGCTTTCAAAACGTGTGGGACTTTCTCCAACGCCATGTTTGGAGCGTGTACGTCGCTTAGAGCGTCAGGGTTATATCACAGGGTATACTGCATTATTGAATCCGCAGTTCCTGGATGCATCACTATTAGTATTCGTTGAGATTACGCTAAACCGTGGTGCGCCGGATGTGTTTGAGCAGTTTAACTCAGCTGTTCAAAAGCTAGACGACATACAAGAGTGTCATCTTGTTTCAGGTGACTTTGACTATCTTCTTAAAACCCGTGTATCAGATATGGGTGCTTACCGCCGACTATTGGGCGATACGTTACTACGTCTACCTGGCGTAAATGACACTCGCACATACGTTGTTATGGAAGAAGTGAAACAATCTAACCAGCTTGTGATCAAAACTCGTTAATTTCTTGCAAAGAAAGCGGTATATGCTTCCGCTTTCGCCAGAGAGTAATTGGGTTTTTCTCCTTGATATGGTTAAATCAATTTACCGAGCGGCTTGATGCCGCTCGGAATGTTTTGCAATTTCCTATTTCATTTCCATATTCAAGTTGATTTATGTTCAAAGAGAACGCAAAGAAAGTCGAAACCATTATCAAAACCAGTGAAGAGCCCCAGTCTTCACGCTTAAATGGCTTCCAACGCTTAAAAGAGTGCTGCTTTATCGTTGGCGTTCTTAGCTCGGTATTGCTTGCGGTTGCACTATTTACCTTCAGTCCGGCCGATCCTTCTTGGTCCCAAACCGCATGGGGAGGGGATATCGATAATGCTGGTGGCTTTTTCGGCGCTTGGCTAGCCGATACTCTATTCTTCACATTTGGCTCTCTCGCTTACCCAATCCCTTTCTTGCTAGCGGCGGCTGCATGGGTGATTTGCCGTAAACGAGGAGAAGATGAGCCAATTGATTTCATGCTATGGGGTACAAGGCTGCTCGGTCTTGTCGTCCTTATTATGACCAGTTGCGGTCTTGCCGATATTAATTTTGATGACATTTGGTATTTTTCATCCGGAGGTGTGGTCGGGGATGTGTTGTCTAGCCTCGCTTTACCTACATTGAATGTACTCGGTACCACATTGGTACTGCTGTTCTTGTGGGGAGCGGGCTTTACGCTCTTCACTGGCATCTCATGGCTTAACATCGTGGAATGGCTTGGTGATCGTGCGTTAGCACTAATTGCCGCGCTTGCAAATAAGGCAAGAGGTTCAGAGCAGGAAGTTTTAGAACCTCAGCTTGATGAGTTTGTAGAAGATAAAGTCTCTACGCCTAAACATAATGTAGACCATGAAATTGATGATGAGCCGCTTCCTCATTTAACGGCGTACGATGTCGATGAACCGAAAGAGCCGGCGCCAGCGCATGAGTATCCTATTTATATGCCGCAAGCTAAACCTGATAAGCCTGCGGAACAGGCGATGGTAGAACCGACGCCACCACAACGCAAGGCTACGGTTAATGCTGCGCCAGTTTATTCTGAACCTGAGCCTCAAATACAACCTATCCATACGGTTAACACGGATAACGTTGATCCGCTCTTGGAACGCACCAAGCAACTGAATGTTACGATAGAAGAGCTTGAAGCAGCGGCGCAACAAGCAGATGACTGGGGAACTGAAGAACAGGCAGCCCCATCATTTGCAAACACTTACTCTTCCTATGTAGAGCCACATACAGCTACAGAAGAACCGATCAGTGTTGAACCAGATTATGCGGAGTACGAACAATTTGAAGCAGAGCAAGTACAGCAGCCAAGTATAGAGCATCCTGTACATGAAGAGCCTGCAATTGATTCTGCTGTATTAGATAGCATCACGGCTCAAACAGAGTCGAGCCAACATATTGAGCCTACGATCTCTGACTTTGATGTGTTAGATGATGAAGACGAAGTGGAGTCTCAGCCTGCACAGCAAGTACAGCCAACAACGCCTCATCAGCAAGCAGCAACACCTTCAACAACATTTGAACCTGCACCTCAAAAAGTGGAAGTAGAAGAGATCCAAGACAACGACCAAGACGTTACAGCATTCCAAGATATGGTTTCCAATGCGCAAGCCAAAGTCGCTGCAACACAGAACCCATTTTTGGTACAGAAAGAAGAAAACTTGCCAGTTCCGGAAGAGCCACTCCCAACGCTCGAGTTGCTTTATCATCCAGAAAAACGTGAAAACTTTATCGACCGTGATGCGCTAGAGCAGGTCGCTCGATTGGTAGAGAGCAAACTCGCTGACTACAAAATCAAAGCCGATGTGGTTGGTATTTATCCTGGTCCAGTGATCACTCGTTTTGAGCTTGATTTGGCGCCGGGGGTGAAAGTAAGTCGTATTTCTGGTCTTTCAACTGACTTAGCGCGTGCATTGTCTGCGATGGCGGTACGTGTTGTGGAAGTAATCCCTGGCAAGCCTTACATCGGTTTGGAACTGCCAAACATGAGTCGTCAGACGGTCTATTTATCTGATGTCATCAGTAGCCCTCAGTTTGAGCAAGCAACGTCACCAACAACGGTTGTGTTAGGTCAAGACATTGCGGGCGAAGCTGTGGTGGCAGATCTTGCGAAGATGCCACACGTGCTAGTAGCAGGTACAACAGGTTCTGGTAAGTCGGTAGGTGTGAACGTGATGATTTTGAGCATGCTGTATAAAGCAGGCCCAGAAGATGTACGCTTCATCATGATTGACCCGAAAATGCTAGAGCTTTCTATTTATGAAGGTATCCCTCATCTTCTTTCTGAAGTTGTGACTGATATGAAAGACGCATCAAATGCTCTACGTTGGTGTGTGGGCGAGATGGAACGTCGTTACAAATTGATGTCGGCATTAGGTGTACGTAATGTGAAGGGCTTCAACGAAAAACTGAAGATGGCAGCAGAAGCGGGCCACCCAATCCATGACCCGTTCTGGCAAGAAGGCGACAGCATGGATACTGAACCGCCATTGCTAGAAAAGCTGCCTTACATCGTCGTTGTTGTTGACGAATTTGCTGACCTAATGATGGTGGTCGGTAAGAAAGTTGAAGAACTGATTGCTCGCTTGGCGCAAAAAGCGCGTGCGGCAGGTATTCACTTAATTCTTGCGACTCAGCGTCCATCGGTTGATGTTATTACCGGTCTAATTAAAGCGAACATTCCAACTCGTGTTGCGTTTACGGTATCGACTAAAACGGACTCTCGTACAATCCTAGATCAAGGCGGCGCAGAATCACTACTTGGTATGGGTGATATGTTGTATCTACCGCCGGGGTCAAGTCATACAACTCGTGTTCACGGTGCATTTGCATCAGATGATGATGTTCATGCTGTTGTAAACAACTGGAAAGCGCGTGGTAAACCGAACTACATTGAAGAGATCATCAGTGGAGATCAAACTCCAGAAAGTCTATTGCCAGGTGAGCAAATGGAAGCGGATGAAGATGTAGACCCGCTCTTCGATCAAGTTGTTGAGCACGTGGTTCAATCACGTCGAGGTTCGGTTTCCGGTGTTCAGCGCCGATTTAAGATAGGTTACAACCGTGCCGCCCGTATTGTAGAGCAGCTTGAGGCGCAGGGCATCGTAAGTGCTCCGGGTCATAACGGTAACCGTGAAGTACTGGCACCTGCGCCACCAAAAGATTAATGAACTTGTGTTACTCACCTCAGTCCAACTGAGGTGAGTGGTTCTAATAATAGGTATCTGAATGAAAAAACTATTTTCAGCGAAACTTTTCTCCGCGCTTGTTTTAAGCTTTTCCCTCTTCTCTACTGCACACGCCGCGTCTCCCAAAGATGAACTAAACAAACGCCTTTCTATGAATGATGGCTTCAGTGCGGATTTCTCTCAGCAAGTTATCAGCCCAGAAGGCGAAACGGTGATGGAAGGAGAAGGTACGGTCGAAATCGTTCGCCCAAGCCTGTTCCGTTGGAGCACTACATTCCCAGATGAAAACCTTCTGGTTTCTGACGGTAAAACATTGTGGTACTACAGCCCATTCATCGAGCAAGTGAGTATCTACTGGCAAGAGCAAGCAACAGAGCAAACGCCATTTGTTTTGCTAACGCGTAATCGCGCAAGTGATTGGGATAACTACAAGATTTCTCAAAAAGGTGATGAGTTCATCCTCATTCCTACTGCAGTAGACTCCACACAAGGTCAATTCCAGATTAATATTGATGCTAAAGGTGTGGTGAAAGGCTTCAATGTGGTTGAGCAAGACGGTCAAAAAGGTTTGTTCACCTTTAATAACGTGAAGCTGGGTAAACCAAAAGCAGACAGATTCACATTCACAATTCCAAAAGGTGTGGAAGTGGATGACCAAAGGAATTAATTGGTAGTGAGTAATTACACATTAGATTTCTCGGGGGACGAAGATTTTCGTCCCCTTGCTGCTCGTATGAGACCGGAAACGATCGAGCAATACATCGGACAGCAACACATTTTAGGTCCCGGTAAGCCACTGCGCCGTGCGCTAGAGGCGGGTCACATTCACTCGATGATCCTTTGGGGACCACCAGGCACAGGCAAAACCACATTAGCAGAAGTGGCTGCAAACTATGCCAATGCTGAAGTTGAGCGCGTGTCTGCCGTGACGTCTGGTGTGAAAGAAATCCGTGCAGCAATCGAGAAAGCACGTGAGAATAAAATGGCGGGTCGCCGCACCATCTTATTTGTGGATGAGGTACATCGCTTTAACAAATCTCAACAAGACGCGTTTTTGCCGCATATTGAAGATGGCACGGTTACCTTTATTGGAGCGACGACAGAAAACCCATCGTTTGAGCTAAACAACGCATTGCTGTCACGTGCACGTGTATACAAGCTAACGTCTCTCGACAAAGATGAAATCTCGTTGGCGTTGAACCAAGCCATTAGCGATAAAGAACGTGGGCTGGGTAATACACCTGCACACTTCGCTGATAACGTATTAGACCGCCTAGCAGAACTGGTAAACGGTGATGCTCGTATGTCTCTCAATTACCTTGAGCTGCTCTACGACATGGCAGAAGACAATGCGCAGGGTGAAAAAGAGATCACGCTTAAGTTGCTTGCGGAAGTAGCAGGGGAGAAGGTCTCTCGCTTCGATAACAAAGGTGACATCTGGTACGACTTAATCTCTGCGGTTCACAAATCAATTCGTGGCTCAAACCCGGATGCTGCGCTGTATTGGTCTGCGCGTATGATTGCTGCTGGTTGTGACCCTTTGTATATTGCTCGACGCTTATTGGCGATCGCTTCTGAAGATGTAGGTAATGCTGACCCTCGCGCAATGCAAGTGGCGCTGTCTGCTTGGGATTGCTTTACCCGAGTTGGTCCAGCAGAAGGTGAACGTGCGATTGCACAGGCGATCGTGTATTTAGCGTGTGCGCCAAAAAGTAATGCGGTATACGTGGCGTGGAAACAAGCGCTCACTGACGCTCATAACTTACCTGAATATGAAGTGCCGCATCACCTTCGAAATGCACCAACCAGTTTGATGAATGACATGGGTTATGGGGCAGAGTATCGTTATGCTCACGATGAGCCTGGCGCTTACGCTGCGGGTGAGCAATATTTGCCACCTGAAATGGGCGCTCGTAGGTACTATGAGCCGACAAATCGTGGTCTAGAGACCAAAATCGGCGAAAAGTTAGATTACTTGGCTACTTTAGACGCAAATAGCCCACAAAAGCGCTATGAAAAGTAGGCGTTTTTGGATACATTTGTTCAGTAAATTTTTTTAACGCGTACGCTTGGAAAGTGCGCGTGATTTCACAACAAAAAGCATAGGATTAACAATGCTGGATTCTAAATTACTTCGTACAGAGCTGGATGAAACAGCTGCTAAACTGGCGCGTCGTGGCTTTAAGCTAGACGTAGATACTATTCGCAAACTTGAAGAACAACGTAAGTCCATTCAAGTAGAAGTAGAAAATTTACAATCCACGCGTAACTCCATCTCCAAGCAAATCGGCCAAAAAATGGCGGCTGGCGACAAAGAAGGCGCAGAAGAAATCAAGAAACAAATCGGTACTCTAGGTAGCGATCTTGATGCGAAGAAAGTTGAACTTGAGCAAGTAATGGCTCAACTAGACGAATTCACGCTTTCTGTACCAAACATCCCAGCAGATGAAGTGCCAGATGGCAAAGATGAAAACGACAACGTAGAAATCTCTCGTTGGGGTGAGCCAAAGTCTTACGACTTTGAATTGAAAGATCACGTTGACCTAGGCGAAATGGGTGACGGTCTAGACTTCGCAAGTGCTGTTAAGATCACTGGCGCACGTTTCATCGTGATGAAAGGCCAATTCGCTCGCCTACACCGTGCAATCGCTCAGTTCATGCTGGATCTTCACACTGAAGAGCACGGCTACACAGAAATGTACGTACCTTACCTAGTAAACTCTGACAGCCTATTCGGTACTGGTCAGCTTCCTAAGTTCGGTAAAGACCTTTTCCACACTGAGCCGCTAGTAGAAAAAGTAAACGACGAAGAGCCACGTAAACTGTCTCTAATCCCTACTGCAGAAGTGCCTGTAACGAACCTAGTTCGTGACACGATTTCTGACGAAGCGGATCTACCAATTAAGATGACAGCTCACACGCCATGTTTCCGTTCAGAAGCAGGTTCTTACGGTCGTGATACTCGTGGTCTGATTCGTATGCACCAGTTCGACAAAGTTGAGCTAGTACAAATTACTAAGCCAGAAGATTCAATGAACGCACTAGAAGAGCTAACAGGTCACGCTGAGAAAGTTCTACAGCTTCTGGAGCTTCCTTACCGTAAAGTGGTTCTATGTACAGGTGACATGGGCTTCGGCGCTCGTAAGACTTACGACCTAGAAGTTTGGGTTCCTGCTCAAGAAACTTACCGTGAAATCTCTTCATGTTCTAACATGTGGGACTTCCAAGCTCGTCGTATGCAAGCGCGTTTCCGTCGTAAAGGTGAGAAGAAACCTGAGCTTGTACACACGCTAAACGGTTCTGGTCTTGCTGTAGGTCGTACAATGGTTGCTATCCTAGAAAACAACCAAGAAGCAGACGGCCGCATTGCAATCCCTACAGTACTTCAGAAGTACATGGCGGGCGCAACGCACATCGGTTAATTCGTTAACCACTAGAACACCAAAACCCAGCCTTAGTGCTGGGTTTTTTGTTATCTGCGTCGAGTGAAAATACGTTGTTATGTAAATGTAGGATGAGGTATTGCATAGTTAGCCTAAATTATTAAAACCAGTCCCTAATGATATTTTTCTAAGCTTCATTGAGCATGACAAGCTCCTCCAAAATATAAAGAGGAGGTACTTTCATGGCTTCAATAAGAATAAGCGGCTCTGTTGGCTTGGGTGGTAAAAATGTGGATGCTGATATTCGTACGGTACAAAGGTCTATTAACCAATTGCTTGGTTCTTTAAAGGGAGTAAAGGAACTTAAAGTGGATGGGAAACTAGGCTCTAGACCGGAAAACTCCAAAACTGTCGGCGCAATTAAAGCTTTTCAGAAAAACCTTGTTGGGATGGCTCGGCCAGATGGAAGGATAGATGTGAATGGAAGAAGCCATCGTAAGCTGAATGATTACTTAAAACGAACACCTGAGACTGCGGTGGCATATACGTTACCTTTGGTTGGCTCAAGAGATGCGTTGACGGACTTGGATTATCGCAAAGTAGCTGAAACCCTTGAATGCGAAGTCGCTGCTATTAAAGCTGTAGCGGAAGTTGAGAGCCGAGGAGAAGCCTACTTTAGCAATGGTAAGCCAAAGATTTTGTTTGAGGCTCATATATTTTCGAGACTCACTTCAAGAGCCTACGATAACAGTCATCCAAGTATTTCAAGTCGGCATTGGAATCGAAGTCTGTATGTTGGTGGTATCTCAGAATACGTACGTTTAAATAAAGCGATTGAACTGAATTCAAATGCAGCAATCCGCTCCGCATCTTGGGGACGTTTCCAAATTATGGGCTTTAATTTCAAGTTAGCTGGTCATGTTACCGCTGAATCCTTTGTTAAAGCTGTATTCGAGTCAGAGAAGAAACAACTTGAGGCTTTTGTTACGTTTATCCAAAAGTCTGGCTTAGGTGAACATATAAGAGATAAAAATTGGGCTGCCTTTGCTCGTGGTTACAATGGTTCTGAGTATCAGAAAAATCAATACGACGTCAAATTAGAAAAGGCTTACAAAAAATATGCTTCGATTAAAAATGCTGCGTAACATTTCTTTGCTTGGACTTATTTTTAGTTCATCTGCTTGTGCTTCCAGCCACACTAATACTGCGCTATTTAAGTGTGATGCTTCACATCCTAACCGTCTAGAAATATCAATAGAAAATATAAACAGTCAGGTTCTACTGTCGGAGCTTAACTTAGGGGGGAGCAGTATTGAAAGAACCTTAGCTGTAAAGGACTTTAAATTAGACCAGTATCATCGAGCGTTGGTAGATGAGAAGTCACTGGAATTTAGTATTGGTGAGCGCGTCATATTAGTCAGTGAGTACTTTAGCGAGGAGTTTGGTGAGGTAGAGAAAATACTCAGTGTTACTTTGAGAGAGCCTGAGCAAACGCAGTACTTTGAATGTGAGGAAGGGAGTATGAGTAACCTTGCATTGCTTTTCCATGAGAGTGCCGAATAATCGATTACAGAGTAATTATTACTAAAACGTAATAGTGTTTTCGAATTTATCCTAATTATCTTGTTATTTGTAATCGATATAATCATCCACCTTACCACGGTAAGTAGATTTTCTCATTCAAGTAACGAGGAGGGCTTATGGCCGTAGGGTGGGCAAACGACGATAGCGTCAGCCAACAAATTCAAAACACAATAGACGACGAGATTTCCCGTGTTCGTGGCAGTATCATAAAGGGTGAGAGCGCCCATTACTGCGATGAGTGTGGTGATGAGATTCCAGAAGCGCGTCGTCTTGCAATGAAAGGCGTTCGTTTGTGTATCGAATGTCAGTCAACAATCGAATTGGTATCTCAACGCCAAGCATTGTTCAATCGACGAACGAGTAAAGACAGTCAACTTCGATAGCTTTACTGCTCAAATAAATAACGAGACGGTTTGAGTCTCATACTCAAACCGTTTTCGTATTGAATTGAACTATGAAGCGAAGCAGTCTCTACGTTGCAACGCCGCATCAATCGCGTTAACTAGCTTCTCAATATCTTCCGGCTTGCTGATGAACGGCGGCATCATATAAATCAGTTTGCCAAATGGACGAATCCACACTCCGTGTTCAACAAACAAGGCTTGGATGGTTTCCATATTCACAGGGCGATGCGTCTCCACTACGCCAATGGCACCTAACCAACGGGTGTTCTTCACCAACTCGTATTCTTCAAGTTTTGGTAGTAACTCAGAAAACATCGTTTCAATTTGTTGGGTTTGTTGTTGCCAGTTACCTTGCTCAATCAATTCCAAACTTGCAGTGGCAACAGCACAGGCAAGTGGGTTACCCATAAAGGTTGGGCCATGCATAAAACAACCTGCATCACCGCCACAAACGGTATCCGCAACGTGTTTGCTCGCCAGAGTTGCAGAGAGGGTCATGTAGCCGCCAGTGAGTGCTTTCCCGACACACAGAATGTCTGGTTGAATATCTGCATGTTCGCAGGCAAACAATTTGCCTGTGCGTCCAAAACCAGTAGCGATCTCATCTGCAATCAATAACAAACCGTATTTGTCACAAAGCCTACGCACGCCTTTGAGAAACTCTGGATGGTAGATACGCATGCCACCTGCGCCTTGAACGATAGGCTCTAGGATCACCGCAGCAAGTTCTTTATGGTGCGTCTCAATCTTGTGCTCGAAGTCAGTAAGATCTTCTGGATCCCATTCATCCCAATAACCACAAGTTGGTGACTCCGCAAAGATATGCTCAGGCAAAAAGCCTTTGTAAAGAGAGTGCATTGAGTTATCAGGATCGGTAACCGACATGGCCGCAAAGGTGTCGCCGTGATAACCGTGTCGCAAAGTAAGAAACTTCGGTCGACGTTCGCCTTTTGCATGCCAATATTGCAGCGCCATTTTTAAGCTGACTTCTACGGCAACGGAGCCTGAATCGGCAAGGAATACATGTTCAAGATTACTTGGTGCTAGGGACAGTAGCTTCTTACACAAACTGATTGCTGGCTGGTGGGTAATCCCGCCAAACATCACGTGAGAGACTTGATCGATTTGCTGGTGAGCGGCTTGATTTAAATGCGGATGGTTGTAGCCGTGGATCGTCGACCACCAAGAAGACATGCCGTCGACCAGCTCAGTACCATCTTCCAATTTAATGTGCACACCATTTGCCGATGCCACTGGGTAGCAGGTCAGAGGTGTCAATGTAGAAGTGTAAGGATGCCAGATATGCTGGCGGTCGAAGGCGAGATCCATGTGCGATTCCAATAGTAATTGAGGTTAAAAAATAAACAGGTGTAAACTTTGCTCTTTTGTGTTGTGTTGACAGTTTATCGAGACTCAGTAGACTGTCAACACAACAACAAAAGTGACTAAAGGAATACACGTGGAAGTTCGTCATAACTGGACGCATGCTGAAGTGCGCGATCTCATGGAAAAACCATTCATGGATCTCCTATTCGAAGCGCAGCTTGTACATCGTCAATATCAACAAACCAACCATGTTCAAGTAAGCACGCTTCTGTCGATTAAGACAGGTGCTTGTCCAGAAGATTGTAAGTACTGTCCTCAGAGTGCTCGTTACACCACAGACATCGAAAAAGAGCGTCTGATGGAAGTAGAACGCGTACTCGATGCTGCGCAAAAAGCCAAAAATGCTGGTTCTACTCGATTCTGTATGGGCGCAGCATGGAAAAACCCGAAAGAGCGTGACATGCCACATTTGACCGACATGATCAAAGGCGTGAAGGGCATGGGTTTAGAAACGTGTATGACATTAGGCATGTTGACGCCAGATCAAGCAAAGCAATTGGCAACCGCAGGTCTGGATTACTACAACCACAACCTAGATACCTCACCTGAATTTTACGGCAACATCATTACCACACGTACTTACCAAGACCGTTTAGATACTTTGTCTCACGTTCGTGATGCTGGCATGAAGATTTGTTCCGGTGGCATCATCGGCATGGGTGAAAGTGCTAACGACCGAGCTGGTTTGTTGGTTGAATTGGCTAACTTACCGGTACACCCTGAAAGCGTTCCAATCAACATGCTCGTGAAGGTAAAGGGGACACCACTGGAAGAAGTGGATGATGTTGAGCCTTTCGATTTCATTCGCCTGATTGCGATTGCACGAATCATGATGCCTCAATCAGCCGTTCGTTTATCCGCTGGCCGTGAAAACATGAACGAACAAATGCAAGCGTTGTGTTTTATGGCGGGTGCAAACTCCGTTTTCTATGGCTGCAAGCTTCTGACCACGCCAAACCCTTCTGAAGACAAAGACATGATGCTGTTCAACAAGCTCGGTATTAACAGCCAAGAGGTGTCTCAAAAGCCTGATGAAATCGAAGAAAACGAGTTACTCGATCGCGTCGTAGAGCGCGTTGCTGCCCGTCCGACAAAAGACGACCTTTTCTACGATGCCAGCGTTTAAATCTCGTATCGAGTCCGCCCTTGCTGAGCGTAAAACGCAAGGGTTGAATCGTTCTATGAATGTGGTGTTTGCCGGTAACCAGTCCGTTTTGGAACACGAAGGTAGACGCTACATTAATTTCTCAAGTAATGATTATTTGGGATTGGCTAATGACCAAGCGCTTGTTCGGGCTTGGCAGCAAGGTTTAAGCGTATATGGTAGTGGCAGTGGAGCATCACCGATGGTGACTGGCTTTAGTGCCGCGCACAGCAATTTAGAAGCCGCACTGACCGAATGGTTGGGTTACGACAGAGCAATTCTGTTTGGTTCTGGATTCAGTGCTAATCAAGCCTTGTTGTTCACCTTGTTGGAAAAATCAGACGTATTGATCCAAGACCGTTTGAATCATGCTTCATTGATGGAAGCGGGGGCGTTGTCACCAGCTAAGATGAAGCGCTTCAAACACAATGACATCGAGCACCTAAAGTCGCTGATTAATAGCGAAGACAACCATCTAGTTGTGACTGAAGGGGTATTCAGCATGGACGGCGACTGTGCGCCGCTTAGCGATATAGCTGAAGTCACTCGTAGTCATGATGCTTGGTTTGCTGTCGATGACGCTCATGGTATTGGCGTTCTTGGTCAATCCGGTGGTGGTTCTTGTGAGTTGGCAACGTTTAAACCCGAGATACTGATCGTTACTTTCGGCAAAGCGTTTGGTATGTCTGGCGCGGCTATTTTATGTGACCACGCAACGGGGGACTTTTTAACTCAGTTTGCTCGTCACCATGTGTATTCCACAGCGATGCCTCCGGCACAAGCCTATGCGCTAACGCATGCGGTTTCTATCGTTCAAGAGCAGTCTTGGCGACGTGAAAAGCTTTCAGAGCTTAGTGAAGTGTATCGAGACTGCCTCAGCGATCTGGAGGGCTTTGTTGAGACTCAGACTTCGATTAAGCCGTTTGTGATTGGTGAATCTGAACTGGCTTTGCAGGTTGCGAGCGCTTGTCGCCAAAACGGCATTTGGGTTACCGCTATTCGACCACCGACGGTGCCTAAAGGGACGTCTCGCCTTCGAATCACACTCACTGCCAATCACACCAACGAACAAGTTAAAACGCTTTCAATGGCATTGAAGCAAGCATTAGGAGCGCTGTAATGGATAATGCAACTACCGCATTAGCGCAAACGCTCGCGTTAGAGAGCTTCCATCAAGATAAAGACGCGATTGCCTCTTCGTTTGGTAAAGCAGCAGAAACATACGATAAACATGCGGCTTTTCAACGTGATGTCGGGCATCAGCTGCTTGATAAACTTCCTGAAAACTTGACGGGAAAACGTGTATTGGATTTAGGTTGTGGCACGGGTTATTTCTCCCAACTACTTCAACAACGCGGTGCGGAAGTAGTCTGCGGCGATATCTCTCAAGCCATGTTAGATAAAGCAGAGCAGCGTTGTGGTGCAGTACGAATGCATTACCAAGTTGCTGATGCTGAAAACTTACCATTTGACGATGATAGCTTCGATTACGTGTTTTCAAGTTTAGCGCTGCAATGGTGTACAGATTTAAGTTACCCACTAAAAGAAGTGCGCCGCGTGCTAAAAAATGGTGGGAAAGCGTGGTTCTCTACACTGGTTGATGGATCACTGTATGAGCTGCGTGCATCATGGGAAAAAATTGATGCATATCAACACGTCAATAACTTTCTAACGCTCAATCAGGTAAAAATTGCGTTAGCGCAATCTCGATGTGACAGCCATCAACTAGACTTGACCACCATCACAGTTTGGTACGACTCTGCATTTTCAGTTATGCGTGACCTCAAAGGTATAGGTGCAAATCACGTAAGCGGGCGCTCACACGGTTTAACTAGTCGCGAGACTTTGTTAAAAGTTGAGCATGCGTACCAAGCGTTTAAAAACGATCAAGGTCTTCTACCTGCAAGTTATCAGGTTTGTTTTGGAGTAATACATCTATGATTGATGCTTTTTTTATTGCTGGTACGGATACTGATGTTGGAAAGACGGTAGCGTCTAAAGCCATTTTGCAAGCGATCGCCGCAAAAGGACTAAACACTATTGGTTATAAGCCAGTGGCAGCAGGGAGTGACAAGACTGAAGCCGGATGGCGTAACTCTGATGCTTTACACTTACAAGACGTCGCAACACTCGATGTGGCCTATGATGATGTGAACCCATACGCTTTAGAGTTGCCTGCTTCTCCCCACATTGCAGCGAAGCATGAACATGTCGAAATAAGTTACGATGTTCTGAGTCAAAAACTGGCTCAACATAAGCAGCAAGCCGATGTTGTTCTCGTTGAAGGTGCTGGAGGCTGGCGTGTGCCAGTATCCGATACGGACTGTTTATCTACATGGGTAAAAGAAGAGCAGTTACCTGTTGTACTGGTGGTTGGCATTAAATTAGGCTGTTTGAGCCACGCTTTACTCACAGCGGAGAGTATTAAAGCGGATGGTTTGAATCTTGTTGGCTGGGTGGCAAACCGCGTCAACCCAGGCACAGAGCACTACGCTGACATTATCGAGATGCTAGAAGCACGTATCGATGCACCTAAGCTTGGGGAAATTCCATATATTCCAAGTGCTAAACGCAAAGAGCTAGGCAAGTACATTAATGTAGAGCCGTTGCTAAACACTGACTAATGGTGTTTAGGATAAAAGACTAAAAAACCCAAAGGGCTGCGCAATGCAGCCCTTTCTTGTTGGTGTAACCTAAAAAGTCAGATTACTTATCTTGGCTGAGCCCCATCAATGCTTGTTGTGTTTCTGCAACACGCTGAGACATATGATGATCGGTTGAAATACCAAGTTGTTGCTTTGCCTCGTCCTCTG
The DNA here is from genome assembly GCF_033337345.1 of Vibrio sp. YT-18. Lineage (NCBI taxonomy): Bacteria > Pseudomonadati > Pseudomonadota > Gammaproteobacteria > Vibrionales > Vibrionaceae > Vibrio > Vibrio sp. YT-18. The sequence goes on from NZ_JAWOQO010000010.1 coordinate 15,018, forward strand.
AGATGCCTAGGTGACAACGTAGTAAATCAATAGCCATTTGATAGTCGTTAGTTTCTACCATGGTTTTTCCCTCAATACATGGAGTTTTTGAGCTCACCCAATGCACTTTTTGCAATGTACTTAGAGTGGCTCTGTTTTGTTCATCTCATTCGAATTTAGCATGTCCATGTAGCCGCACAATAAGACCAAAGTCTATAGCAGAGCTAACGTACTGTTTTTGGTCTATTAAAAAATTTCTAGCTAAGTTGCTAAGAGGTGATAGATTTAACACCAAGATCATCTATCAATAGATGATGGGTAGCTCAGAGCTTATTTTATCATTTTGATAAATGTATATGAACGGAGGTTCCAGCTCCTACCAAAGCATGTTTTGAAATCGCTTGAATCAAATATTTCAGTCCCGAAAACAAATGTTGCAATTTATTGCTTAACCTTGTTTTTATCGCGGATAGACTATATCTATAACGCACGGAACATGAAAATCAACGGAATTGGCTTTTATAGCGATTACCATTTGTTCCTTATAACAATCCGTTTTAAAAAAACGATAAGCTTCCTCGGAGAAAAGTAATGAAGCGAATTATGTTATTCCTAGCAACTAACCTAGCTGTCGTGCTAGTGCTTAGTGTTGTTCTGAATATTGTTTACGCTGTAACTGGAATGCAACCAGGCAGTCTGTCAGGTTTACTTGTAATGGCTGCTGTATTTGGTTTTGGTGGCGCATTTATTTCGTTGATGATGTCAAAGGGTATGGCGCTACGCTCGGTTGGTGGTATGGTCATTGAAAGCCCGCGCAACGAAACGGAGCATTGGTTAGTCGAAACTGTGGGTCGTCAAGCTCAACAAGTGGGTATTGGTATGCCAACGGTGGCTATTTATGATTCACCAGATATCAATGCATTTGCGACTGGTGCAAAACGAGATGACTCTCTTGTCGCAGTTTCTACTGGTCTTTTACACAATATGACTCGTGATGAGGCAGAGGCAGTACTTGCACACGAAGTGAGCCATATTGCAAATGGTGATATGGTCACGATGACGTTGATGCAAGGTGTCGTGAACACGTTTGTTATCTTCCTATCACGCTTTATTGCCAATATTGTGGCATCGAACGATGATGAAGAAGGCCAAGGTACAAATATGATGGTTTACTTTGGCGTATCCATGGTGCTTGAACTGGTATTTGGTTTCCTAGCTAGCTTCTTGACTATGTGGTACAGCCGTCATCGCGAATTCCACGCGGACGCAGGTGCTGCGTGCCTCGTTGGCAAAGAAAAAATGATTGCGGCTCTAGAGCGTTTGAAGGTGAGTCATGAATCTCAACTGGATGGCACCATGATGGCATTTGGTATCAACGGCAAGCAGTCGCTGACTGAGCTACTAATGAGCCACCCTCCGCTAGATAAACGTATTGCAGCGTTGCGAGGCCAGCAATACTAACTGTGTCTACTTAAATAATTGTTAATTTGCTGAAAAGGCTTGGTTTTGACCAAGCCTTTTTTTTCGCCGATTGATCGCGTGCGAACTTCATCACGTACTACTTACAGAAATAAAGTTATACAAAATTATTTTTGTACAACTTTGGTGGAATGAACTATCTTGTACATATAATAATTTTGTACAACTTAATGGGCGTGTAGGAGTAAAAAATGGACATACAGTCTGTTGGCAATATCTATCAAAAGCTCAACAAAGCAAACTTACATCTGCTTAAGGATATATATCACCAAGATGTAGTATTTGAGGACGCAGCGCATCGTTTAGAAGGATGGCCAGCACTTTCGGATTATTTCACCTCATTATATGCCAACGTCATCAGTTGTGATTTTGTAATCCATGAGCATCAACAAGTCGGAGATACAGGCTTCCTAACTTGGACAATGGACCTTCAGCATCCCAAACTTCAGAAGGGTGCGCCTATTCTCGTCAATGGTGTTTCGCACCTCAAATTTAGCGAAGGTCAGGTCATTTATCACCGGGACTATTTTGATCTCGGAGAGATGCTCTATGAGCATTTACCATTACTAGGTTCAGTCGTTAAAACCATCAAGCAGAGGTTAGGACAATGAACAACACCATCTTAATCACAGGCGCCACCTCCGGAATAGGAAGACAGCTTGCGCTAGATTACGCGAACTCAGAATGGAATGTGATTGCTTGTGGTCGGAATCAAGATGTTCTTGCAGAACTGGAGGCAGTTTCTTCCAAAATTCATACACTGCAGTTTGATGTGACAAATTATGAGGAAACTCAGCAGGCTCTCTCCAATTTGCCCTTTACGCCAAACACATGGGTTTTTAACGCAGGCGATTGTGAGTACATGGATGAGGGAGTGGTCGACGCGAAACTCATGGCGCGTGTGATGAACGTAAATGTTGTCGGTGTTGCCAACTGCGTTGAAGGCTGCCAAGTACATTTAGAGAGAGGGCACCGCATTGTTATTGTTGGCTCTATCGCATCAGAAGTGGCACTGCCTCGTGCAGAAGCTTACGGCGCATCCAAAGCGGCAGTCAGTTATTTTGCACGCACGCTCGCCGTCGACTTGAAAAAGAAAGGGATCAATGTGGTAACGGTGTTTCCTGGTTTTGTTGAAACGCCGTTGACTGACAAAAACGACTTCGAAATGCCAATGATCATTTCTACTCAGCAAGCGTCGGACTCTATCAGGAAGCAGTTAGCCGCCAACAAGACCCATATCTATTTCCCAGCGAGATTTACCAGTATTTTACGTTTTATCTCGTTACTTCCATACAGTTGGCAAGCTCGCCTAACTGCTAAACTCGTATCATAAGAAGGAATAAAAATGAAAACAGCAGGAAGAAAGAAGATAGCGATTGTGGGAACGGGAATCTCTGGCCTTACTTGTGGTTATTACTTGCATAAAGAACATGATGTAACGCTGTTTGAAGCGAACGATTACATCGGTGGCCATACTGCAACCGTTGATGTGATCCTTGATGGTAGAGAATACGCGATAGACACCGGGTTCATCGTCTATAACGATCGTACGTACCCTAATTTCATTAAAATGATGAGCGAGATTGGCGTTGAAGGTCTGCCTACTCAAATGAGCTTCAGTGTCAGAAACGATGGGAACGGACTAGAGTACAACGGCCACACAGTGTCGACATTGTTTGCTCAAAAACGCAACTGGGCAAACCCCAAATTTTATCGATTTATCTTCGAGATACTTCGTTTCAATAAACTTGCCAAGCGCTTCTCTAGCGAGCAATCCTCGCAATCTCAGACGTTAGGTGAGTTCCTTGACGAACACAAATTCAGTGCTTTCTTTACCGATAACTACATTTTACCGATGGGTGCTGCGATTTGGTCGTCGACTTTAGCTGACATGCGCGCATTCCCTCTTATGTTCTTCTTACGTTTCTTCCTCAACCACGGTCTGCTAGATGTGACTAACCGACCACAATGGTATGTGATTAAAGGTGGTTCACGTTCATACATTCCACCATTGACCAAAGGCTTTGCGGAGAATATTCGTCTTAATAGTCCTGTCGAAAAAGTGGTTCGCAACGAAAAAGGGGTTGGCGTTCAAGTTCGCGGAGAAACGCATTGGTTTGATGACGTTATCTTTGCTTGTCACAGTGATCAAGCAATGAGAATGCTAGAGGATATCAGCCCAATTGAGCAGGAAATCTTGGGGGATATGACATACCAAGCAAATGAAGTTGTTCTTCATACCGACTCTGCCGTACTACCAAAACGTAAGGCAGCATGGGCATCATGGAACTACCTATTGGAAGGCAGTGAAGAGGAACAGCAACGCCTCCCTTCGCTCACTTATAACATGAACATTCTTCAGCATATTCAATCAGAACACACGTTTTGTGTAACGTTGAATAGTACTGAGCAAATTAACTCAAATAAAGTCTTGCGTTCGTTCACTTATCATCATCCAGTATTCACCACTGAGTCTATTGCAGCGCAGCAGCGCAAAAATGAGATACAGGGTAAACAAAGTACCTGGTTCTGCGGCGCTTATTGGTACAACGGTTTTCATGAAGATGGCGTGCGTAGCGCGCTTGATGTTGTGAAAGAACTAGAAGAAAAGTACCGCGAACAAAATGTGGTTCGTTTCGAAAAAGGCGCAGCGTGATATGGATAGCCAAATGAACAGCCGATTGTTTATAGGCAACGTTCGTCACCGTCGATTCACGCCTGTGAATCATGAGTTGAACTACTCTTTATTTATGCCCGCCATCGATGTAGACGAGATCGATGCTTTAGAGAAAAAAGTATGGGGTTTTGGTTCGCGTTGGTGGCATTGGGCTCGCTTTAAGCGCAGTGATTACATTGGTGAAGGTAGCGTCAAGTCGGCAGTGCACAGCAAAATTGAAGAACTGACAGGTGTTCGCTGTACCGGCAAGGTAATCGCAGTCTGTCACTTGCGTTATTTAGGACTTTATTTCAGTCCCGTTAATTTCTACTACGTTTATAACACGGAAGGAGAATGGAAGTATCTCCTCGCAGAGGTGAGTAACACTCCTTGGAATGAACGACATTACTACGTGGTGTCAGCAGATAAAGAAGAAGAAAAGTTTGGTTGGGAACAAGATAAAGCATTCCATGTTTCACCATTCAACCCGATTGACCAACTCTACCGCTGGAGAATTAAACCTTTGACAGACAAGTTGAATATTCATCTTGAATGTCACAAAGGAGAGAAACACTTTGATGCCACCATGGTTATGAAAGCCAAGCCACTTTCAAGCAAAACCTTATTGAGGTGTTTGATCGTTACACCAATACAAACGGTAAAAGTAATGGTTGGTATTTATTGGCACGCATTAAAACTTTGGGTGAAAGGCGCACCTTTTTATTCTCATCCTAAATATTCAACGCATGAAGAAATAGAAGCCGATACTGAAAAAACAGACAAAAAAAATAAAAAGCACAAGGAGAATTCTGCATGTTAAATACTAGTTCTATGACATTGCCGCGTAAATTGACGACAACGCAAAAAGCGGCTCGCGGAGTTATTTTTCAATGTCTGCAAAAAATGGAAATCGGCTGCTTAACAGTTATTGAAAGTTTTAAGACGGAAACGACAGAGCGAAGCGAGCGTTTTAGTGCGCCAAATGGGGAGTACAGTGGTCAACCTGTTGTCGCTACTATAGAGGTAAAACATCCAGGCTTTTATTCACGGATCTTGCAGGGCGGCAGTATTGCTGCTGGTGAGGCTTATATGGATGGGTGGTGGGATAGCCCCGATTTAACCTCATTAATGAAACTGATGGCCCTTAACATGCGTGCTCTAGATAAACTCGAAGAGCAAGGCAGTTGGTTGACTAAAATACTGTACAAGTTCAGCCATTGGTCAAACAGAAACTCTGAAGAGAACTCACGTAAAAATATCCATGCGCATTACGACTTGGGTAACAACCTATACGAAGCGTTCCTTGACACCAATATGCTGTACTCGTCGGCGCTTTACAATCATGCGGATGACTCTCTAGAGCAGGCTCAAATCAACAAAATGGATCGTCTATGTCAGCAACTTGAGCTGAAATCTACCGATCATGTTGTTGAAATTGGCACTGGGTGGGGCGCTATGGCGATTTACATGGCTGAACAATACGGTTGTCAGGTCACCACAACAACGATATCTGAAGAGCAACACGCGTACGCGGAGCAAAAAATCAAAGAGCGTGGCTTAGAAGACAAAATCACTCTACTCAAAGAAGATTACCGAAACCTAACCGGCACTTATGACAAGCTCGTTTCTATAGAAATGATTGAAGCTGTGGGCAAACAATTCCTGCCTTCGTACATTAAGGTCTGTGAGTCTTTATTGAAGTCTGGTGGCTTGATGGCGATTCAAGCGATTACGATTGCCGATCAGCGTTACGATTACTACAGTAACAACGTCGACTTTATCCAAAAGTACATTTTCCCGGGTGGTTTTTTACCGTCGGTAACCTCACTAACCCAAGCAACAACAAAGTACAGTGACTTAGTGACGCGAGACTTGTTCGATATTGGTTTGGACTACGCCAAGACGCTGAACGAATGGCACCTTCGTTTTAATCGAGCAGAGAGTGAAGTGCGCTCGTTTGGCTACGACGACCGCTTTGTGCGTATGTGGCGCTACTATTTGAGCTACTGTGAAGGTGGCTTTTTGGCTCGCACGATCAGTGCCGTTCACATGACGTTTCAACGCCCGTAGTTCGTTATGAAGGTATTTCTTGCTTCGACATGGTTCCAACTCTGCTGGTTTGCAGCGGTGCTTGGAACCTATCAATGGCAATGGGTCACGTTATTCCTTACTTTGGCAACCCTACTATATTGTCTGAAAAGCGATGCATCTTCGCTCAAAAGTATTGGTGTGATCGTCACGAGCGGGCTCGTGCTTGATACGCTCAATCAACAACTCTCGGTCTTTGTCTTTCCAACCCCATGGCTGCCAGTCTGGTTATTATGCTTGTGGGTTTTGTTTTCTTGGTATGCCTATCAACTTAAGTCAATTTTGTACCGTTTCCCAAAAACCTACGTATCAATAGTAGGCGGACTCGGAGGAACAGCGAGCTACTTTGCTGGCTATAAGCTCCAAGCCGTTGAATTTGGATTTAGCACTGGCGCTACACTGGCAATGTTGTTTGTAGAATGGTGCGTCATGATGCTCTTGATACTCAAGGTGTACGGAAATGAAAAGCTTGAAGAGAGACTTAACTCAGAGCCTGACTAGGCTGCTTGCGTTGGTAATAGTAACTGGCTCTTTTGCTCTGCAAGCTCAACCTGTTGGAAACAGCGAAGCCGCAAGCAAAATTGCGAATTGGAAGGGATGGAAAACTGTTGGAGAAGCCCAACTTACTTGGTTCATCTTCGATATTTATCACTCAAGATTAAAAGCGCCTGATGGAAAGTTCATCGTAAGCGATGACATATCGCCACATCCCCTTGCATTGGAAATTAATTACAAGAGAGACATCAGTAAGCAACAGCTGCTTGATGTGACGGATGAGCAGTGGGCTAAACTGGGTTTTACTGACTCATATCGAAAAACTTGGATCAGCGAGCTCGATCGTATGTTTCCTGATATTCAAAAAGGTGACGAGCTTACTTATCTAACAGATGGAAAATCTGGTCAGCTGTTTTATAAGCAGGTTGGGGACGTGCAAGTAAAGAACGTTGGCATCATTGAAGACGAACGAATGAACGATGCATTTTTAGCTATATGGTTATCACCCAACACAGAATTCCCGAAACTCCGAAAACAATTGATAGGGCAGGTTAGATAGTGCTTAAACGAATTTTTAAATCAGCGACTTTAGTGGCAGCTGTTTTTCTTTCGGCATGTTCCGCAGACATTGATAATTACCGCTCTTCTACACCGACTTTTGACGTATTCGGTTATTTCGAAGGTGACATAAAGGCGTGGGGGATGGTGCAAGATTATACCGAACAGCAAACCCGTCGCTTTGAAGTCGATATAGTGGGTACTGTAGAGGGTGATACGCTGACGCTGGTGGAAGACTTCGTGTTTGATGATGGAGAGGTGGACCAGCGAATTTGGGTTATCACTAGATTAGAAGACGGTCGTTATGAAGGTAAGGCAGACGATATTATAGGTGTAGCAACAGGGGAAGAGCAGGGCAATGCGCTACAGTGGCAATATGACTTTGAGCTACAAATGGAGGATTCATCAGTGACGGTTGCTTTTGATGATTGGCTTTATCGTCAGGATGACAGACACGTTTTCAATCTAACGAAAATAAAAAAGTTTGGTGTGGAAGTAGGAACAATAACCTTGTTCTTCCAAAAGCAGCCATAACAAATGGGGCTGATCTTCAATTAATAATCCATTCCATATAACTAAGATTATTTTCTCCCGACCTAACTCTCCTAACTAAAAAAGGTTGACGCTTTCGCGTCAACCTTTTAAGTATCTGGTCGTTACAGGATGATTACAGCTTATCTGTCAGCTCGATTGCTTGACCGATATAGTTCGCTGGCGTCATCTCTTTCAGACGTGCTTTCTCGTGCTCAGGAAGCTCAAGACCGTCGATGAAGTTACGCATTGCTTCGCCGTCAACACGCTTACCACGAGTTAGCTCTTTTAGCTTCTCGTATGGCTTCTCGATGCCGTAACGACGCATTACCGTTTGTACTGGCTCTGCTAGTACTTCCCAGTTCTTGTCTAGTTCAGCAAGAAGCGCTTCACGGTTTACTTCTAGCTTGCTGATGCCTTTAAGCGTAGAAGTGTAAGCGATGATTGCGTAGCCAACACCAACACCAAGGTTACGTAGAACTGTTGAGTCAGTTAGGTCACGCTGCCAACGAGAGATAGGCAGTTTCTGTGCTAGGTGGCCGAATACAGCGTTCGCAAGACCTAGGTTACCTTCTGAGTTTTCAAAGTCGATTGGGTTAACTTTGTGAGGCATTGTTGAAGAACCGATCTCACCAGCAATAGTTTTTTGCTTGAAGTGGCCTAGTGCAATGTAACCCCAAACGTCACGGTCGAAGTCAATCAGGATAGTGTTGAAACGAGCGATAGCGTCGAACAGCTCAGCGATGTAATCGTGCGGTTCGATTTGAGTTGTGTAAGGGTTCCAAGTTACGCCTAGAGACTCTGTGATGAACTCTTCAGAGAACTTGTGCCAATCTAGCTCTGGGTAAGCAGAAAGGTGTGCGTTGTAGTTACCTACTGCACCGTTGATTTTCGCTAGGATCTCAACGTTTTCGATTTGCTTGAATTGACGCTCCATACGGTACGCCACGTTTGCCATTTCTTTACCCATAGTAGATGGAGAAGCAGGCTGACCGTGTGTACGAGATAGAAGAGGAATGTCGCGGTATTCCACTGCTAGTGCTTTGATAGCGTCGATTAGGTTACGGATTTCTGGAAGAATCACGTTCTCACGAGCTTCTTTAAGCATTAGAGCGTGTGATGTGTTGTTGATGTCTTCAGAAGTACATGCGAAGTGGAAGAACTCGTTTACTGCGTGCAGTTCAGGAACGTCTGCTACTTTCTCTTTTAGGAAGTACTCAACCGCTTTTACGTCGTGGTTAGTTGTACGCTCGATCTCTTTGATACGGCGTGCATCTTCTTCAGAGAAGTTTGCAGCAAGGTCGTCTAGGAATTGGTTTGCTTCTGCGCTAAACGCTGGCACTTCTGCAATTTCAGCAGTAGCAGCAAGCTTTTGTAGCCAGCGGATTTCAACGATAGTACGGTACTTTAGTAGACCGTATTCACTGAAAATTTCGCGTAACGCAATTGTCTTGCTTCCGTAACGGCCGTCTACTGGTGAAACAGCAGTCAATGCTGACAGTTCCATGATGTTCTCCTGAATTGGGTTTCTAAATTTCGTGAGCTTTATACCAATAACTGTGGCAATTGTCACGAATATTGCGCAAACGTTTGCGCGAGATTTGTTTTAGTCGAAAAAAATGAGCTCGCGATAAACGCGAGCTGCTTATTTGATATTTTACTACAGACGAGCAAGAAGGATTTGTGCTTGCTCTACCATCTTCTTGCGCCCGAAGATTAGGTGGCGACGCTTACCACCAACTTGACGCCAAAGAACTGCACTACGAATGCCAGATAACAACAGCGCACGAACTTTGTGTTGGCTTGCCGTCTGCTGCAGTACAGATGGCGTGCCTGTTACTTGAATGCGTGGGCCAATAGGGCTAACGACATCCAGATAGATGCTCGCTAAATTGCTGATCATTTGATCGTCTAGTAGCTCAAAGTGCTCTGACTGACGCTTGGCCATTTGAATACGATCACCAAGCTGAGACATAGCATCGTTACGAGAGCTTAACTTACGCTCTAACGCCATTAAACTAATAATGTAACGAGTAATTTCACTGCCTGATGGTGTGCTATCAATCCCTTTAACCAAGCATTCTAGGCCGAGCTTTAGATCGGCTTCGCGACCGAATACGCCAACTGTGTTAGCAGGGTTCGTGCTCAAAATAGCGTTGATTGATGTTTCAAAAGCATCTTGATCACAATGTCCGTTTCTCGCTACCTGTTGAACTAAAGCAACAGCTTGGCAAATCCCAGCGAAAGCGATAGTACGGTCATAAAGTGTATTCGCCACGTAACGACTCCTAAGCTTGAGAATATTTAATGCGTTGCTCGATGATGCCGCCACCTAGGCACACGTCACCTTCGTAGAACACTGCTGATTGACCTGGAGTTACAGCAATTTGTGGCTCGTCAAAGATAACTTTAATGTTTTCATCATCGATAGGGATGATTGTACAAGGAATATCTTCCTGACGGTAACGAGTTTTCACTGTGCACTTCATAACATCGCGAATTGGCTCACGATCTACCCAATGAAGTTGTGATGCAAGTAGACCTTCTGATTTCAACATTGGATGGTCTTTACCTTGAACAGCAATCAAAACGTTACGTTCTAGATCTTTCTCACCAACGAACCATGGGTCCTCGTTACCACCGCCGCCTTTACGGCCACCGATGTGTAGACCTTTACGCTGACCAAGTGTGTGGTACATCAGGCCTTGGTGTTGACCAATCACTTCGCCTTCTGGCGTCTCGATATTACCAGGCTGAGCTGGAAGGTAGCGACCGAGGAATTCTGTAAACTTGCGTTCACCGATGAAACAAATACCAGTTGAGTCTTTCTTCTTAGCGGTAATTAGATCTTGTTCTTCCGCAATGCGGCGCACTTCTGGCTTCTCTAGATCACCAACAGGGAATAGGCTACGTGCGATTTGCTCGTTGCTTAATGTGTACAGGAAGTAGCTTTGATCTTTGTTGCCATCTAGACCACGCAGCATCTGTGGTTTTTCACCATTTTCTGGGAAAGAGCGACGCACATAGTGGCCCATTGCAATGTAATCAGCATCAAGTACTTCATCAGCGAATTCTAGGAATGCTTTGAACTTGATTTCTTTGTTACAAAGAATGTCAGGGTTCGGAGTACGGCCAGCTTTGTATTCAGCAAGGAAGTACTCAAATACGTTATCCCAGTATTCGGCAGCAAAGTTGATAGTGTGTAGGTGGATGCCTAGCTTGTCACATACTGCCTGAGCGTCAGCAAGATCTTCTGCCGCTGTACAATATTCTTCGTTGTCATCTTCTTCCCAGTTCTTCATGAAAAGGCCTTCTACTTGGTAGCCTTGCTGCTTTAGAAGATACGCGGAAACAGATGAATCAACGCCGCCGGACATACCGACGATGACTTTCTTTTGGCTGTTATCAGACATTACTAAACACCACTTAAATAAACGGGATGCAGATTCTATCAGAATCCACAGACCGGTGACAGATCCGAGATCGAAATCACAATTCGTTTCGCTGGATTTTTCTTCAACAAAGATTCGAACGAGTAATTTCGCAAGTATAGAAGAGGTATATATGGCATAGTTGGCCAAAATCCAAGAGGAAACACCAAATGACAGAAGAAAACCAATTTATGCAAGAAAGTGAGTTGATTGAAATTGTTGAAAATCAGCTCGAAGATGGTAACCCGCTTAAAGTAAAAGAAACCCTTATGCGTTTAATGATGACTGGCACACCACGTGAAGATGCGGTTGCGATGATGGCATGTGCGATGTCAATTGAGATTTTTGATGTAATGAAGAATGAAGGTGAGTTCAACCTAAAGCGTTATAGCGAGCACCTTGAGCAACTACCAGATCTCAGCTTTATGGAAGGTGAATAAGCCACCTAAAAGAAAAAAGTAGTCAGCAAACGTTTGCTATAATCGCTTTTATTGCTGCTTTATTATTAGCGGTATAGAATCCGCTCTCCTTTTCATCCCCTTACTCAGACTGACAATATGAAATTTCCTGGACAACGCAAATCGAAGCACTATTTTCCTGTTCATGCTCGTGACCCGCTGGTGAGCCAAGCACAAGAAAGCAAGAAGATGACGCGCACTCACATCATTGGTATTGACCAAACCTTGGTTGATATTGAAGCAAAAGTTACAACGGATGTGATTGAAAAGTACGGTCTGAGTAAAGGTCACTCTCTGGTTATCGATGACGAAAGAGCAGAAGAGTTATACCAGCAACTGAAAGAAGAGAACTTGATTACCAATGAGTATGCGGGCGGTACAATTGGTAACACGCTACATAACTACTCCGTGCTAGCGGATGATCGCTCCACACTACTTGGAGTGATGAGCCAGGATATTAAGATTGGCAGCTACGGTTACCGTTATCTTTGTAATACATCAAGTCGCATGGATTTGAACTACCTACAAGGTGTAGATGGTGCAATTGGCCGTTGTTTTGCTCTTATCACAGAAGACGGTGAACGTACTTTTGCTATCAGCGAAGGGCAAATGAACCAACTCCATCCTGATAGCATTCCAGAGAAAATCTTTAAAAATGCATCAGCACTTGTACTGACGTCATATCTAGTACGTTGCAAAGACGGCGACCCAATGCCCGAAGCAACAATGAAAGCGATTGAGTACGCGAAAAAAAATGATGTGCCTGTTGTTCTGACTTTAGGCACAAAGTTTGTTATTCAAGATGACCCTAAATATTGGCAAGAATTCATTCGAGATAACGTTTCAGTCGTTGCGATGAATGAAGATGAAGCAGAAGCACTGACGGGGGAATCTGATCCACTTGCTGCGTCTGATAAAACATTGGAGTGGGCTGATCTAGTATTGTGCACGGCGGGTCCTGTAGGTCTATTTATGGCTGGGTATACGGAGGATAGCGCGAAGCGCGAAACTTCTTTGCCATTACTTCCAGGGTCAATTGCTGAATTTAATCGTTATGAATTCAGTCGTCCGGCGAAAAAAGACTCATGCGAGACGCCAATAAAAGTGTACTCGCATATCTCGCCATATATGGGTGGCCCAGAAAAAATTAAGAATACAAATGGCGCAGGTGATGCTGCGTTATCTGCTGTTCTTCATGATATGGCAGCAAATAAATACCATAAAGAAAATGTGCCTAATTCAAGCAAGCACAGTAACGAGTATTTAACTTACTCTTCTTTTTCTCAAGTCTGCAAATACGCAAACCGTGCTAGCTACGAAGTTCTCGTGCAACATTCACCACGATTGTCGCGCGGACTTCCTGAGCGAGAAGATAGCCTAGAAGAAGCATACTGGGAACGTTAATACGAAGCGATTTAATTAACTATTCTGTAACTAAAGTAAAAGGCACATTAAGAAATGTGCCTTTTTTATTTGTAATGGTTTAAATAAAAAAGGCTCCCTATGGGAGCCTTTTAAAAATAGCACGGATCTAGATTAGGAACTCATCCAGAGATTTACCTGCATCAAGTTGCTCTTGAATCGCCGAAGGTGTACGACCTTGGCCAGTCCAAGTTTTCTCATTACCGTTTGAATCTGTGTATTTGTATTTAGCAGGGCGAGGTGCGCGCTTCGCTTTGCCTTTCGTCTTAGTTTCGCCAGATAGCGCAGTAATAAGTGCTTCTACGTCAATACCGTCTTGAGCGATTTTCTCAGCAATCTCTGCAAGCTTAGCTTCTTGCTCTGCTTGTGCTGCGCGTTCTGCTTCTTCTGCTTCACGACGCTCATCTACGACAGTAGTGAGTTTATCTAGAGCTTCTTCCAATTGTTCTAGAGTCAGCTCACGAGAAAATGCACGAAGGCTACGGATATTTAGAAGGGTTTTAGTCAGCTCTGACATAACGATTCCTATTAAAAGGTTAATGTGTTGGGCACTTTTTATCGTTACGATTAAATAATGCCAATCTATAAATAAACAAAGAGTCCTTATATTTAACTTTATCTTTTCCTTATGTGCAAATGCTAAATCAAGATTTTGTTTAAATTTGACTATTTTTTAAAGCAATTAATATTATTACACTCGAAATAAATCATTATTAGATGAGAACTAAAATCAACAATCATTATTGTATAGAGAGAGTGACAGCTTGGTTTTTTATAAAAAAATTTGAGTTATTACTTAAAAATATGAAGCATCCATCTTTAATGCTGTGTCATATATCCTTAATTTATTGATATAAGATAAACCATGATATTTCTAAGGTAGTAATAATGTTTCATAAATAACATGATTGATGTGATTTCAGTTGCACAAAACTTATGGAAGTAGGCAAGGTTTATAAATTATCTCAGTCATTATTTATTTGTTTAATTTAGTTTGATGTGTTGCATTGACTCTCATCATAAGTACAATGGCTGCCACCTGATGCAATATTGCAGACAATTTGTTGTTAATTTGTACAGTTAGTGGTTAATTGTTTGTTGTTGCCGTAGAGGCGCGGTCTCGAAGAGTAGCTATTATTGGGGTGATGCCAATGAATAATAGTGGAAGGCGAAGATTGCCGAAGTAAGTAACTCATCAAAGTTACTTGCTGGGGTTGTATCTGAAAGGAACAACACTGCCATAGTATATATTCACATTAAACTATGGAGCGCTACTGTAGGGTTGGGTGGAGTGTTCGCTTCCCTGTCGCTAAGTTCAACATGAGCACGTATCGTATGCTACGTGACTTGTCTGCAGTAGATCTCTAGCCAAACTTTGGTTTTTGAAGATCATGAATTTAATAGATTTTTCTAGTTCTCCTGTTTCATTATTGCCACCTATTGTCGCTTTGACTTTGGCGATTTTGACTCGACGTGTATTAGTTTCCTTGGGTGTAGGTATCGTGCTAGGTGCGGTGCTACTTAATAGCTGGTCTATCAGCGACACCGCAGGTTACGTCAGTTCTCAAGTTTCTTCTGTCTTTATTGAAGATGGCGGAATTAACACTTGGAACATGAGCATTGTTGGTTTCCTAATCTTATTAGGTATGACAACAGCTTTATTAACGCTATCTGGCGGTACTCGTGCTTTTGCTGAATGGGCACAATCTCGAGTGAAGAGTAAACGCGGCTCCAAACTTCTTGCCGCCTTTTTAGGCGTATTCATTTTTGTCGATGATTACTTTAATAGCCTTGCTGTTGGTGCGATCTCTCGCCCAGTAACCGATCGCTTTTATGTGTCTCGCGCTAAGCTTGCGTACATTCTAGACTCAACCGCTGCTCCAATGTGTGTAATTATGCCTGCTTCTAGCTGGGGTGCTTACATTATTACTATTATTGGCGGGATCTTAGTCTCACATGGGATCACAGAGTATTCGGCTCTTGGCGCATATGTTCGTCTTATTCCAATGAACTTCTACGCCGTTTTTGCGCTGCTAATGGTGTTCGCTGTTGCGTGGTTTGGTCTTGATATTGGTAAAATGCGTGAGCATGAGATCTCTGCATCGCAAGGTCGTGGCTTTGATAAAGACAAAGAAAATGACTCGCAAGAAGCGCATGACCTAAACGAAGAGCTAGATATCCGTGAAAGTGAAAAGGGTAAAGTGTCAGATTTGATACTTCCTATCGTGACGCTGATTATCGCGACTATCGCTTCAATGCTTTACACGGGTGGCCAAGCATTGGCTGCTGATGGTAAGGAGTTTGCGCTTCTTGGTGCTTTTGAAAATACAGATGTAGGTACATCACTAATCTACGGTAGCTTGCTTGGCTTAGCAGTTGCACTGTTTACTGTTGTGAAGCAAGGTCTACCAATGGCTGAGATCGCACGTACACTTTGGATTGGTGCTAAGTCTATGTTTGGTGCGATTCTAATCTTAGTATTTGCCTGGACCATTGGTTCTGTTATCGGTGATATGAAGACTGGTACTTACCTTTCGACAATGGCGCAGGGCAATATCAACCCTCATTGGCTCCCAGTTATCCTATTCTTGTTGTCTGGCCTGATGGCGTTCTCAACAGGTACTTCATGGGGTACGTTCGGCATCATGCTTCCAATCGCTGGAGACATGGCTGGCGCAACAGACGTAGCGCTAATGCTACCGATGCTGAGTGCGGTTTTAGCTGGTGCGGTATTCGGTGACCATTGTTCACCAATCTCAGATACGACTATCTTGTCATCGACGGGTGCACGTTGTAACCACATTGATCACGTATCAACACAGCTACCTTATGCATTATCAGTCGCGCTTGTTTCATGCGTCGGCTTTATTGCCCTTGGTATGACTGCTTCAATAGCGTTCTCGTTCATTGCAGCGTCGATAACATTCATTATCGTTTGCGCTATTTTGTCATGGCTTTCAAAGTCTAAAATAGCGTCTTGCCAGAGTGCGTAATTCACTGATTTAAAAAGTAAATTTATAGGAGGCTTCGGCCTCCTTTTTTATTTGTATTATACAATTCGAATTTTTTTAAAATTAAGGGTTGAAAAAAGTAATCAGCTTGGTTAGTGTTGTTGGTAACAAAGCAAATGAGAAGAGCCTTGAAATAAGTATGCGTAATTTTGTAATGAACATTCATCACCATCATCACCCAATCTAGTCTTTCGGGCGATGTACGCATACCCGGGAGGCAGGAAACTCCCGGAGGTAAAATCAAAGTAAAAGCAGATTTTAAACCCTCGGGAGACTTCAATCTCCCGAGGGTTTTTTAGTTTTATTAGTTTGAAAAATACTTAGATATCAAAATCTTGCATAGGGACAAAGCAATGCAAACACAACGTTTAAGAATCGCAATTCAGAAAAAAGGTCGTCTTAGCAAAGAGAGTCAAGCTCTACTAAAACAGTGCGGCGTAAAGTTCAACGTAATGGGCGAGCGTTTAGTTGTCCATTCTGAAAATATGCCAATTGATTTACTCTTGGTTCGTGACGACGACATCCCAGGTTTAATTATGGATGGCGTGGTTGACCTTGGCTTTATTGGCGAAAATGAACTAGAAGAAGTTCGCCTTGACCGCAAAGCATTAGGTGAACCCTGCGAGTTTGTTCAGCTTCGTCGACTTGATTTTGGTGGCTGTCGTTTATCTATCGCAATCGACAAGGACGAAGAGTACAACGGTCCACAAGACTTAGCTGGCAAGCGTATTGCTACAACGTATCCTCAACTTCTAAAAGCGTACATGGATGAAGCCGGCGTTCCATTCTCTACATGTATGCTGACAGGCTCTGTAGAAGTTGCCCCTCGCGCGGGTCTCGCTGATGCTATCGCTGATTTGGTTTCTACAGGTGCAACACTGGAAGCGAACGGCCTTAAAGAAGCTGAAATTATCTTCAAATCAAAAGCGACATTGATTCAACGCACAGGTGAGTTCGACGCAGACAAAGTGGCGCTAATCGAAAAGCTGTTAACTCGCATGCAAGGCGTGCAGCAAGCGAAAGAATCTAAGTACATTATGCTTCACGCCCCAGCAGAGAAGTTAGATCAAATTAAAGCACTACTGCCAGGTGCTGAAGACCCAACTGTTCTTCCTCTTTCTGCAGATAAGCAGAAAATGGCTGTTCACTTAGTGAGTTCTGAAAACCTATTCTGGGAAACAATGGAACAGCTGAAAGAGTTGGGCGCAAGTTCAATTCTCGTTCTACCAATTGAAAAAATGATGGAGTAAGCATCATGAGAACAGTCGTTTGGCAATCATTAAGTGAGAATCAGCAAGACTCTATTTTGGAGCGCCCTGCTATTGCAGAAGGTGCCAATATCACCACTGCTGTGGCCGAAGTTATTGCTAAAGTTCGAGAAGAAGGTGACTCTGCTCTTATTGAGCTGACAGAAAAGTTTGACCGTGTTAAGCCTGAATCCATTCGTGTTTCTTCTCAGGAAATTAAGGCAGCGTCAGAGCGTTTGTCAGAGTCAATGAAGAGCGCACTAGAGCAAGCTTACGCCAATATTTCTAAGTTCCACAAAGCGCAAAAGCCGCAACCGATCAAGGTGGAAACCCAGCCAGGTGTCCTTTGTGAACAAGTAACACGCCCAATTCAAAAAGTGGGTTTGTACATTCCTGGTGGCAGTGCGCCTTTGCCATCGACTGTTTTGATGCTCGGCGTTCCTGCAAAAATTGCAGGTTGTCGTAAAGTCGTTCTTTGTTCTCCACCCCCAATCGCTGATGAGATCCTTTATGTCGCGAAACTGTGTGGCATTGATGAGGTGTATAACGTCGGTGGTGGCCAAGCAGTTGCTGCAATGGCTTATGGCACCGAGACTGTATCGAAAGTAGATAAGATCTTTGGTCCGGGCAACGCTTACGTGACCGAAGCAAAACGTCAGGTAAGTAATGATTTCCGTGGTGCTGCGATTGATATGCCAGCAGGTCCATCAGAAGTTCTTGTAATTGCCGATGAAACCGCAGATGCAGACTTTATCGCTGCGGATCTTTTGAGCCAAGCGGAACACGGTCCTGATTCTCAAGTGGTACTTGTGACTTCTTCTCCTGTGATTGCTGATCAAGTGACGGATGCGGTTCAACGTCAGCTTAAGGAGCTATCTCGTGAAGACATCGCAGAAAAGGCTCTGGCATCAAGCTTGATCATTATTTCCGAGTCGATGACGCAGTCAGTTTCTATTTCCAATTACTACGGTCCTGAGCACTTGATTGTTCAGACTAAGAACCCTCGTGAGCTTCTACCTCTACTTGATAATGCAGGCTCTATCTTCCTTGGGGATTGGTCGCCTGAATCTGCGGGAGATTACGCATCGGGGACTAACCACGTCCTTCCTACTTACGGTTACACACGTACTTATTCAAGCTTAGGTTTGGCGGATTTCTCTAAACGAATGACGGTTCAGGAGCTTTCTGCTGATGGTTTAAAGAACCTTGCACCAACGGTAGTCACGATGGCTGAAGCAGAAGGTCTGGACGCTCACAAACGTGCTGTTACTATCCGCGTAGAAAAATTAGCAAGTAAGAAAGAATAAGAGAGTAATGAGATGGAAAAGCTAGCGCGTAAACAAGTCCAACAGCTTACCCCTTATATGTCGGCTCGCCGAATCGGTGGTACGGGTGACGTATGGCTAAATGCCAACGAATCACCATTTAACAATGAATACAAAACAGACTTTGCTCGTCTTAATCGTTACAGCGAATGCCAACCGAAAGAACTGATTTCCGCTTACGCAGCGTATGCGGGTGTGAAGCCAGAACAAACACTGACTTCTCGCGGCGCAGACGAAGGTATTGAGTTATTAATTCGTGCATTCTGTGAGCCGGGTGAAGATGCGATTCTTTACTGCCCACCAACTTACGGCATGTACGCCATCAGTGCAGAAACCATCGGTGTAGAGCGCAAAACCGTGCCGCTAACGTCAGATTGGCAACTAGACCTTGCAGGCATCGAAGCTAATCTGGATAACGTGAAACTGGTTTTTGTATGTTCGCCAAACAACCCAACAGGTAACTTGGTTAAGCGTGAGGACATTGTGTCTCTGCTTGAGATGACAAAAGACCGAGCAATCGTGGTGATGGATGAAGCATACATCGATTTTTGTCCAGAAGCGTCAACGGTAGATTTACTGGCGCAATACCCGAATCTTGCGATTCTGCGTACTCTGTCGAAAGCTTTTGCGCTTGCAGGTCTGCGTTGTGGATTTACGCTTGCGAACGAAGAGCTGATTAATGTACTTCTTAAAGTTATCGCACCTTACCCAGTCCCAGTTCCAGTGGCAGAAATTGCGACTCAGGCACTTTCGGAAGCTGGTTTAGCGCGAGCGAAGTTTCAAGTTCTCGATTTGAATGCAAACCGTGCTTACTTGCAAGTTGGCCTTTCAATGATTCCGGGCTTGGAAGTGTTTGAAGGGTGGGGAAACTACCTATTGGTGAAATTCCCAGATGGCGATGACCTTTTCAAAGCTGCTTGGGATACGGGCATTATTTTGCGTAACTCGCCAATTGAAAACTGTGTGCGTATCAGTGTGGGTAACCGTGACGAGTGCGAAAAAACGCTTGGATTTATCAGAAACTACTACGCATAAATAGAGACAGAATTTATCGCTCTCGCTCAATAGCGGGAGCGCCAAAAGAATAGCAATAAGGAAGTTCGAGTGAGCAAACAACAAAAAATCCTTTTTATTGATCGTGATGGCACCTTAATTGTTGAGCCGCCGATTGATTTTCAAGTAGACCGTTTAGATAAACTAAAACTGGAGCCATTTGTTATCCCAAGCCTGTTGTCGTTGCAGGATGCAGGATACCGTCTAGTGATGGTCACGAACCAAGATGGTTTGGGTACCGACAGTTACCCACAAGCTGATTTTGATGCACCACACAACATGATGATGGAGATCTTTGAATCTCAAGGTGTGAAATTTGATGACGTGCTGATTTGTCCTCACTTTGATGAAGATAACTGCTCATGCCGTAAGCCTAAATTAGGCTTGGTAAAAGAGTATCTTCAAGGTGGCAAAGTGGATTTCCAAAACTCTGTTGTGATTGGCGATCGTCAAACCGATCTTCAACTTGCAGAAAACATGGCAATTCGTGGCATTCAATACAACCCGGAAACCATGGGTTGGAAACAGATCCTGAAAGATCTCACGGTGAAGGCGCGCGTTGCTGAAGTCGTTCGCACCACAAAAGAAACAGACATCAAAGTATTCGTTAATCTTGATGAACAAGGCGGCAATGACATCTCTACTGGTCTTGGCTTCTTCGACCACATGCTGGATCAAATTGCGACACACGGCGGGTTCCAGATGGTGTGCAAAGTAGAAGGTGACCTGCACATTGATGATCACCACACAGTGGAAGATACCGCTCTTGCGTTAGGTCAAGCGTTGAAAGAAGCACTGGGTGACAAGCGTGGTATTGGTCGCTTTGGCTTTAGCCTTCCAATGGATGAGTGTTTGGCACAATGCGCACTAGACCTGTCAGGTCGTCCTTACCTTAAGTTCGACGCGCAATTCAGTCGTGAGCAAGTGGGTGATCTTTCAACAGAGATGGTAGTTCACTTCTTCCGCTCTCTGACTGACACATTAGCATGTACGTTGCACCTTTCTTCTGCGGGCAACAATGATCACCACATCATTGAAAGTCTATTTAAAGCGTTTGGTCGTACGTTACGCCAAGCAATCAAAGTAGAAGGCACTGAGCTACCAAGTAGTAAAGGCGTGCTTTAAGGCTAACGTTAGCAAGGAGAAAAACAGTGACAGAACAGAAAGTTGTCATTATCGATACTGGCTGTGCCAACGTTTCTTCGGTGAAGTTTGCTATTGAACGCCTAGGCTATGACGTAACGATTTCAAAAGATCCGCAAGTTGTATTGTCGGCAGATAAGCTATTCCTACCGGGCGTGGGAACTGCTAGCGAAGCGATGAAGAACCTAGAAGAGCGCGATCTGATCAGCTTGGTAAAACAGGTAGAAAAGCCATTACTAGGTATCTGTTTAGGCATGCAACTGCTGGGCAAAGTGTCTCAAGAAAAAGGCCAGAAAGCCGACGAGTTGGTTGAGTGTCTCGGACTTTGTGAAGGCGAAGTGAAGTTGCTACAAACAGGAGACTTGCCGCTGCCGCATATGGGTTGGAACACAGTCTCTGCAAAAGCAGGTAATCCACTTTTCAAAGGTATTGAAGAAGGAGAGTATTTCTACTTCGTGCACAGCTTTGCGATGCCTGTTGGGGATTACACCATTGCCGAATGTGATTACGGAAATCCATTCACTGCTGCGGTTCAAAGCGGTAACTATTATGGTGTGCAATTCCACCCTGAGCGTTCTTCAAAAGCGGGCGCGAAGCTTATTCAAAACTTCTTAGAATTATAAAAGGGATTTAGTGTGATTATTCCAGCTCTTGATTTAATTGAAGGACAGGTGGTTCGCCTTTATCAAGGTGATTACGGCCAAGTAACTGAGTACAAAGTCGACCCAGCAGAGCAGTTCAACTTGTACCACCAAGCGGGTGCTAACTGGCTGCACTTAGTGGATTTAACTGGCGCGAAAGACACGACAGCACGTCAACTTGATTTAATTGCAAAGCTACTAGCAAGCACGCCAGCGAACATCCAAATCGGTGGCGGAGTGCGCACAGAGCAAGACGTGATTGATCTGCTAGAAGCGGGGGCTCAGCGTGTTGTCGTTGGCTCAACAGCAGTAAAACAGCCAGAGCTTGTGAAAGGTTGGATGGAAAAATACGGCGCAGAGAAAATCGTTCTCGCGCTAGACATCAACATCGATCAAGACGGTACGCGTAAAGTGGCGATCTCTGGTTGGCAAGAAGACTCAGGCGTGACCATCGAAGCTCTGATCAACGATTACTTAACGGTAGGTTTGCAGCACGTGCTTTGTACGGACATTTCTCGTGACGGTACGCTAGAAGGCTCAAACGTTGAGCTTTACATCGACTTATGTAAACAATACCCACAAGTGCAGTTCCAATCTTCAGGTGGCATCGGTTCATTAGCAGATATCGAAGCGCTAAAAGGCAGCGGTGTTGCTGGCGTGATTGTTGGTCGTGCGCTGTTAGATGGTAAGTTCACAGCAGAGGAGGCATTTGCATGCTGGCAAAGCGAATAATTCCATGTCTTGATGTTCGTGATGGACAAGTGGTGAAGGGCGTCCAGTTCCGCAACCACGAAATCATTGGCGACATCGTTCCTCTGGCGCAGCGTTATGCGGAAGAAGGCGCTGACGAGCTTGTGTTCTACGATATTACCGCTTCAAGTGATGGGCGTGTCGTTGATAAAAGTTGGGTCGCTCGCGTTGCAGAAGTGATTGATATTCCGTTCTGTGTGGCTGGTGGCATTAAATCAGCAGAGGACGCGGCGCGCATTCTTGAGTTTGGTGCAGATAAGGTATCTATTAACTCTCCTGCCTTGGCGAACCCTCAGTTGATTACTGACCTTGCTGATAAGTTTGGTGTGCAATGTATCGTCGTTGGTATCGATTCATACTACGACAAAGAGACGGGCAAGTATCAGGTTTACCAGTTTACTGGTGATGAAGAACGCACCAAAGCGACCCAATGGGAAACGCGTGATTGGGTGCAAGAAGTACAAAAACGCGGCGCTGGTGAAATCGTACTGAACATGATGAACCAAGACGGTGTGCGTAACGGCTACGATATCGAACAACTGAATATGGTGCGCGAAGTATGTAATGTACCGCTGATTGCATCGGGTGGCGCGGGTGCTATGGAGCACTTTGCGGAAGCATACCAAAAAGCCAATGTGGATGGCGCGCTTGCCGCATCGGTATTCCACAAACAAGTCATCAACATTGGTGAATTAAAGCAGTATTTGAAACAACAAGGCATTGAGGTACGACTATGAGTGTGAAAGCCGCCGAAGTAAGTTCGCTAGCTGAGCGAATCAACTGGGAAAAGGTGGATGGTCTGGTACCTGCCATCGTACAAGATTTCCAATCAAGCCAAGTGCTGATGATGGGTTACATGAACCAAGATGCGTTGGCAAAAACGGGCGAAACGGGTCAAGTGACGTTTTTCTCTCGTACCAAGCAACGTCTTTGGACGAAAGGTGAGACTTCTGGCAACGTATTGCAATTGGTGAACATGCAGCTCGATTGCGACAACGATACGCTACTGGTGAAAGTTAATCCCATTGGCCCTACGTGTCACCTGGGTAACACAACTTGCTGGGATGTGGACCCTCAAGAGGAGTCACAAATGGTGTGGCTTCATCAACTTGAGCAGTTACTGGCTGCCCGCAAGAGTGCCGACCCAGATTCCTCTTATACTGCCAGTCTTTATGCCCGTGGCACCAAGCGTATTTCGCAAAAAGTGGGCGAAGAAGGCGTTGAAGTCGCGCTTGCGGCGACGTCGGGCGATAAGGCGGAGTTAGTGTGTGAATCAGCAGATTTGATTTATCACTTAATGGTATTGCTTCAAGACCAAGGCTTATCGATGAATGACGTAGTGAACAAACTGAAAGAGCGTCATAAGTAAGCTTGCTATAGATAAGTGAAAGCCCCTATGCTCTCGAGCCTAGGGGCTTTTTTAATTTAGTGTTCTTGATTCGGGGTAAAACCGGCAACAGTGCTAGTAGCGATTAGATTCTGAATCACACTCGTTCCTCGCTGTTAAGAATGACGGTATATTTTCTAATGGTGCTTGCAGTAGAGTTATTTACTTCAAACAGGTACATATATTCACGTCACTCCAACGAGCCTAGACGAGATCAGGAATCTCATTAAAGAGAGCTCAATAAGCTAGGAGTGGATGATCTTACCCACAACACTTCTTAAATTTCTTACCGCTTCCACAGATACACGGGTCGTTGCGACCTACTTTTAGGCTACTCACTGGTTGGTTTAGGCGAGGATCTTGTTCTGGTTCTTCTTCTAGCTCTTTTTCTGGAAACGTGCCGTCAATGTAGTACCAAAGCCCATTTTCTTTCACGAAACGAGAACGCTCGGTCATGCAGTAGCGTTTGCCGTCTTCATCAAAATAAGCGCTAAACTCTACAAAGCCTTCATTGTTATTACTGCCAGCTTCTGTTTTTACAACTTCAAGTTTGCACCAATCGCTGTCGATAGATTGGGCAATGCCTTCACGTTGCTCTTCTGCATTACAGCTTGGATGATAAGTGTTGACCACGTAATCGACTAGACCTAACACATGCGCACTGTAACGAGAGCGCATTAACTGCTCTGGAGTGGTGACGTCAGCATGGTTGTTGTGGGCAATTTCACAACACTGTTGGTAGGTGCGGTTAGATCCGCAAGGGCAAGAAGAAGCCATAAAATGAAATCTCGATTAATTAAGCGGTAAAAACAAACAACCTCACAATTGCGAGGCTGGAGGTGAGGCATTATAGCGATTTAGGGCGTTTGAGACAGCAGTTCTTGAGCCCACTCGGTAGATTGATTAAAAGCGTCCGCTAATTGAGGTTCGGTTAATTTAAGAACGGTGCAATATCGCTCGGCTAACTCCCAGTCCGCTTGTTCATAGGCGATCGTCATCGAAAGTAAGTGACCAAGTACGCCTTTTCGACTGGTTAATGCGAGTTTTATATCTTCGTCAACGGGGATATCTTCAATGACATCCGAGAGCGGTTGATCGAGCAAAGAGCCGAGTAAAGAAAACATGCCTGTCAAAAAAGCCTGCCCAGGGTCATACCTAGTGTTCATTTGACTAAGTAACAGTTCACACATTCGTGCACGCTGAATCGCTAAAGAGTAAAGAGAGTCAGGTTTATCTTCTTGAACGGACGCAATTGCAACTAAGGAAATAAAGCGTCGTAGTCGCTCTTCACCCAGATAAATAAGCGCCTGTCTGAACGATTTGATCTTAGTCGTTAATGTATATCCTGAATTTACGTAAGTAAGCAGCTTGTATGACAGCGTCACATCAATCGAAAACAGACGTTCAACCTCATTGAAGTCGATGGGCTTATCTGCAATCTCTTTACAAAGTTGGATGACGGTAAGAAACGCGGGGTTCAACCGTTTTTTCTGGATCATCTCAGGTTTGCTAAAAAAATACCCTTGAAAATAGTTAAAACCGGCTTCTAGAGCTTGCTCAAACTCTTCATAGGTCTCTACCTTTTCCGCAAGAAAGTCGATTTTAAATGGGCTCAACGCCTGAATAAAAATGGCAGCTTTCTTGATCGGCACAAGTCTAATATCAAACTTGATCATGGAAACGTATGGAAGAAAACGCTTCCAAGCTTTCGTCGGAACAAAATCATCCAGAGCAATTTTGTATCCGCACTCATGAAGGTGCTTGATGGCTTCTAACAGTTCTTCTGTCGGTTCGCAGTCTTCAAGGACTTCAATGACGAGAGATTCTTTAGGGAACAAAGTTGGGACCAAGTTTACCAAGCTTTGATGCGGAAAGTTAACAAAGCCAAGTTTGTTTCCTAATGTGTTGTAATGCGTCGACAAAAAATGATCGGATAGCAGTCGACTAGTAGCCAGCTCTGGTTCTACTTCAGGGAAGGTATTTTTAGGGCCGTCTCGAAAGAGGAGTTCGTAACCTATGGTTCGTTTTTCTCTATCCAGAATCGGTTGGCGAGCTACGTAAGAATACTTCAATTAGGTACTTCGTTCTGTTTAACTTAGTATTATGATAATAGCGATTTTTTACAAAATATCTACGACTTGAGCGTGAATCTTCTACACGCTCTACATGCTTAACGCAAATTCTGTATGAACGGTCTCGTTTGTAGGTCAAAACTATCAGAATTTACTTTTAAAACTGAGCCTTGCGTATACCAATCCCCTAAAACAATTCGGGTCTTTTTAACGCCATCGACGTCAAAAAAATGTGTGTTCGGGCGATGTGTGTGACCATGAATCATTAAGTTGACGCAGTTCTGAGACATCACTTTCTCGACCTCATTTTGGTTGACGTCCATGATATCTAATGACTTGCTCATTTTATCATCACGAATATCGGATTGAACTTTTGAGACAATTTTCTTCTTAATGAACCAAGGAATACGGTTAAACAACCATTGTAGCCATGGTTTGTGAACGGTTTTTCTAAACTCTTGGTATTTCACATCGTCAATGCAGAGCGTATCGCCATGTAGGATTACGGCTTTTTGACCATAAAGATCAATCGTGCAGACATCGTCGAGTAATGTCATACCGGTTTCTTTGCAAAAGCGTTTGCCGAGTAAAAAATCTCGATTGCCTTGGATGAAAAAAGTTGGCACACCCGCATCCGTCAGTGCTTTAAATTCTGCACGGATTTGGTCTGCAAAAGGGGTGTTGTCATCGTCACCAATCCAGAACTCAAACAGATCGCCGAGTACATAAAGTGCATCAGCTTTTGTTGCTTCTGTTCGCATGAACGTCACAAAACATTCCGTGATATCAGGACGTGATGGGGTAAGGTGAAGATCGGAAATAAATAATGTCGTCATAGAAATAAGGGGAAGCTATGCCTCCCCATTAACTTATCTTTTAAAAATAATTCCTAAGAATTACTCTTCAATTGTTGTACCAGTGATTACTACGTCTTCTAGAGGTACGTCTTGGTGCATGCCGTAAGAACCAGTGCTAACGCCTTTGATCTTATTTACGATGTCCATGCCTTCGATTACTTCACCGAACACACAGTAACCCCAACCGTCTAGGCTTTCGCTACGGAAGTCTAGGAATGTGTTGTTGTTTACGTTGATGAAGAACTGAGAGCTTGCTGAATGCGGCTCCATAGTACGTGCCATAGCAAGTGTACCCACTTTGTTGCTTAGGCCGTTGTTTGCTTCGTTCTTGATAGGTGCACGAGTCGCTTTTTCACGTAGACCAGACTCCATACCACCACCTTGGATCATGAAGCCGTCAATAACACGGTGGAAAAGCGTGTTGTCGTAGAAACCGTCGCGGCAGTACTGAAGGAAGTTTGCGCTTGTCTCTGGCGCTTTCTCTTCGTTTAGTTGAATCTTGATGTCACCAAAATTAGTGTGAAGGGTGATCATGCTACTTTCCTTTACTGTGTTGTGTTGAGCCCGAGATTCTAGCCTAAGTTCTAGTGCTTTAAAAACTCAGGAAGAGGAAATTCTTCGTTTTGTGCTTGAAGTTTAGCCGATTATCGTTTTATCGGTTAATTGCTATTACCTAACTAGGTTGGAGTTGATATACTCATCTTCTTTTATTCATTCACAATCATAGATAGAGATCATGTTAAAGATATATAACACACTCACAAGACAGAAAGAGGAATTCAAACCAATTACAGCTGGCAAAGTCGGTATGTATGTCTGTGGAGTTACCATCTACGATCTCTGTCACATTGGTCACGGTCGTACTTTCGTCTCTTTTGACGTTGTATCACGTTACCTTCGCTACTTGGGCTATGATCTGACGTTTGTACGTAACATCACAGATATCGACGATAAGATCATCAAACGTGCCGCAGAAAATGGTGAGTCTTGCGATTCATTGACTGAGCGTTTGATTGGTGAAATGCACGCTGATTTTGATGCGCTGAACATGAAACGCCCGGACGTTGAACCTCGTGCGACACAGTTTATTGCTGAAATCATCGAATTGGTTGAGAAGCTAATCGAGCGCGGTTTTGCATACGTTGCAGATAACGGTGACGTAATGTTTGAAGTGGGTAAGTTCAACGAATACGGCAAGCTTTCTAAGCAAGACCTTGATCAGCTTCAAGCTGGCGCGCGCGTTGATATCGAAACAGCAAAACGCAGCCCTCTAGACTTTGTACTTTGGAAGATGTCTAAGCCGGGTGAACCAACGTGGGAGTCACCATGGGGTCCTGGTCGTCCAGGTTGGCACATTGAGTGTTCAGCAATGAACTCTTCAATCCTAGGTAACCACTTCGACATTCACGGCGGCGGTTCTGATCTTCAGTTCCCACACCATGAAAATGAAATCGCACAATCATGCTGTGCACACGATACACAATACGTGAACACATGGATGCACAGCGGCATGGTAATGGTAGACCGTGAGAAGATGTCTAAATCTCTAGGTAACTTCTTTACTATCCGTGACGTTCTTGGTCACTACGATGCTGAAACAGTGCGTTACTTCCTAATGTCTGGTCACTACCGTAGCCAGTTAAACTACAGCGAAGATAACCTAAACCAAGCACGTGCTTCGCTTGAGCGCCTGTACACATCTCTACGTGGTTTGGATCTAAATGCTGCTCCTGCTGGTGGTGAAGAGTACGTATCTCGCTTTACAGCAGCGATGAACGATGACTTCAATACACCAGAAGCGTACTCAGTTCTGTTCGACATGGCGCGCGAAGTTAACCGCCTGAAGACAGAAAACCTAGAGAAAGCGAGCGAGCTAGGTGCGCTAATGCGTGAACTAGCTGACGTGATAGGTATTCTTCACCAAGATCCTGAAGCCTTCCTAAAAGGTGATGCGGGTAACGATGATGAAGTGGCTGAAATCGAAGCTCTGATCAAGCTGCGTAACGACTCTCGTGCTGCGAAAGATTGGGCGAATGCAGATATGGCTCGTGACAAGCTGACCGAAATGGGCATTGTTCTGGAAGATGGTCCAGAAGGCACAACGTGGCGTCGTAAGTAATTGAATTTTCATTTTTAAAGGGCTGATAATTCAGCCCTTTTATTTTCCATTTCCATAAATTAAAACTTTAACTTTAGGTAATGCTCTGTGGCTCAGATGTATTTCTATTACTCAGCAATGAATGCGGGTAAATCAACAACGCTTCTTCAATCCTCTTTCAACTATCAAGAACGCGGCATGACGCCAGTTATTTTTACGGCTGCGCTAGATGATCGTTTTGGTGTCGGTAAAGTGAGCTCTCGTATTGGTCTTCAATCTGACGCACATTTATTTCGTCAGGATACCAATTTGTATCAGGAGATCGCAGCTCTGAATGAGGTTGAAAAACGTCACTGTATTCTTGTTGATGAGTGTCAGTTCTTGTCGAAAGAACAAGTTTATCAACTTACTGAAGTCGTTGATAAGTTGCATATTCCAGTATTGTGTTACGGCCTTCGCACCGATTTTCTAGGCGAACTTTTTGAAGGCAGTAAGTATCTATTATCTTGGGCAGACAAGCTGGTTGAGCTCAAAACAATCTGCCATTGCGGCCGCAAAGCGAATATGGTTATTCGTACCGATGAACACGGCGTGGCAATTAAAGAAGGCGATCAAGTTGCGATCGGCGGTAACGATAAGTATGTCTCCGTATGCCGCCAACATTACAAAGAAGCGCTCGGTAAATAAGCCGTATTGATACAGAAAAGCCACCGAACTTGGTGGCTTTTTGTTGTCGGTTAGAAAAAGTTAGACTAAGTCAAAACCAAACCGCTCGAGTAAAACCTGGTAAGAAGATTCGACTTGCTGAGGGATGTTCTGCTCGGTTTGAAATCCTTTCTCTGGATAGCTTTTTACGCGAGAGAAATCTTCCATTAGTGCTTCTAGCACCATCATTAATGGCATGTCTTCATTAATGTATTCAAAAAATGGAAGAGCCGCAGAGCTTACTTGGAGCTGAGTGTAGGGTGACTGCCACTGTTTTTCAAATGTCGCGATTGCTCTACGCTCCATAAACGGTTTTTGTACCAGAATAAACGAGGAACACTGTTTTCCTTCCTCTTTTAATCGTTGCTCAGTAAAGCGAACATTTTCTCCACTGTTTGTGGATTCAGTTTCGAGCAAAATTGCTTCACTTGGAACGCCCGACATCTTTGCAATCTCGGCAAAGGTTTCTGCTTCGCTTTTTTCAAACAGTCCATCTGTGAAGCGACCTTCACCCCCTGAAAATACAATCAAAGGTGCCAACTTTTGGTGGTAGAGCTTGGCAGCGTGCTCCGCTACACGCACATCATTACTGCACATCACAAACAAACAGTCCGCAGGTTTCAGTTCATGTTTGAGTTGCATGTAATCCCAAAGCGTTTCTATATGTCTATAGAGTCTCATAGCGCATCCAAAGTTGAATTGAAGTGAAATCGATAACCAAGTGAGAGTAGTTTGTCAGCAAGAATACGCTTGTCAGCTTGCTCTGTGACGGGTGGAAGAGGTATCTCACTTCCGATTTTGTTTATGGCAGCTTGGTAGAACTCAGCCTTGCTGACAGTATGAGGTGTCGTAACGTTAATGACTTGGTTGCTTAAATTGCCTAAGGCAAATTTCGCAGCCGAGACAGCATCATCTTGATGAAGCATATTAGCTGGTGCTTTACGACTAACTTGTTGAAGCCTTGCTGCAAAGCGAGATGGGTGTCTATCTGGCCCGATTAATCCGCTACAACGTAGAATAACAAAGTTAATATTCGAGTCGATAACATGCTGCTCTGCTTGAAGCATAATACGTGCATTGTCAGAGAAATAAGGGCTTTCGGCTGCTAAAGAGAGTGACGCGTCAGCTTCTTCCATATCGGAAGCAAGGTTAGGGTAAACCGTGGTAGAGCTGATCATGAGAAGTTTTTCAACGTTGTTTTGCTTAGCTGCGTTGGCAAGTATTTGCCATTGCTGTGCATATTCTTGACCGCGTCCTTTACGAAATCCTGGAGGAAAAGCACCGATAACGTGCGTAATTTGATGCTGTTTGAGCAGCTCATCTAGCCGTGCTGTGGCGTTCAATTGATTGAAATCGAACAATGCGGAGTGAGTTAATGAAGTGGGTAACTCTTTTAATCGAGTTTGGCTACGACGAGTGACGACAACATAGTGTCCATCTTTCATCAATGTTTCTGCTAGCGGAGTTCCGAGCCAGCCTGCACCTACGATCAATGTATTTGCCATTTGGGTCTTCCTACTTACTTATGTCTGCCCGAATAGGTTGAGCAGTTCTGCTTTGGCTTGTTGATGGAGGGGATCTGAATGCCATTTCTGGTGCTGAATAAGGTCAACATTGACTTGCCAAGCCAGTTTTGTGAAATCATCCCCAACTTTTTTTAATGTATTAGGTGAATACGCGACTAAATGCTGTGGTAGAAAGCACCAACCAAACCCTTTATTCGCCAATTCCAACAAAATATAGTAGTTATCAGCGTACCAGATATCTGGGCTAAATGCTTGATTGAGACCACATGGCTCTGCACTTTTGGATCGTATGACCAATTGACGATGTTGTTTTAGTTGATCAATGTGAGTGATTTGCTGCTTTGCTAAAGGATGCGTTGAAGAGACATAGACATCAAATGCAATATTGCCAAGATTGGTGAAATCGATGTGCCTTGGCATTTGTAAATCACTCAAAATAATCCCAGTCGTGGCGCGTTCCGACTTAACCAATTCAATGATATCAGGGCTTGATGCCGTTAAGCATTCAACTTGTAAGTGTGGAAAGCGTTGCTCTAACTTCTTTAGCACATCCGGCAAGCGAGTCAGAGGAATCCCTTCATCAATAGCTAAGACTAATTTGTTCGTTGGCGTGGAAAAGAGCTGCGATGCCCTATTGTTTAGGCGGTCGAGTTGGCTGATTGTTGCTTGTGCATAGGGTACGAGAGCGAGGCCATTCTCAGTTAATTTAGGGTACCTGCCTGATCGATCAAAAAGCTCAACGCCACAGTCGATCTCCATATTCATGATGTGCTGGCTCACTACAGATTGAGCTCGCCCCAGTTTTCTAGCTGCTCCTGAAAATGATCCTGCTTCTGATGTAGCAATAAAAGCTTGCAGTTGTTCGATGGTAAACATATCGCTTAAACCGATGGTATCTAACTTTTGGTTATCTAAATAATAGATAAAATTCTAAGCATTGAGTAGAACTATTTGGACAGAGAAATATGACTCGTAACGAACGAATTTTTCATGCAGTACTTTTTGAGTTAATCGCACTCGCGATTATTGTACCAGCGGCTTCATTGATCACTGGAAAGGGCTCTAGTGATCTTGCGTTGGTTGGGGTCGGGTTGAGCATGTATACCGTGCTATGGAACTACATCTACAACTTGTACTTTGATAAGTGGTTTGGTGACAATCGAGCTGAGCGAAGTTTAGCGATGCGGCTTGGACACACTATTGGTTTCGAGGGAGGATTAATCTTTATCTCTCTACCTGTGATTGCCTGGTTCTTAGAAATTACGCTTCTTCAAGCTCTAATGCTGGAAGCCGGCTTCCTCGTTTTCTTCCTATTTTATGCCACTGGTTTTAACTGGTTGTATGACAAGGTTCAACCATTTAGCAAAATGAAAAAGCGATTATTGCCACAGGCATCGACAGGAAAAATATAGGACTAAAAAACGCCACCGAGTTCGGTGGCGTTTTTTGTTCAAATTACACAGACAAAACTCTTAAAATCTTATCTGCATGTTCTGCAACTTCAATGCCTTCGTCTGTTAGATAACCACCGTCAGGCTGTGTACAAAGTTGCTTCTCATATAGACGAGCAACGGCTGCCTGCATTTCTTCTGACGCGTCTGTATGAACTTTAATACCAGTTGCAGCACTACTTAGGTCGAACTGAAGAAGTAGATTCAATTCGGCGATATGTTCAGCTGAATATTTCATAAATGATTCCTTTGCGCTTTTTTTACCAAGCTAGTCTGAAAAGTAGCGTTGGGCAACATTCAACGACAAGAAGTGTTAAGTATGGCGCTATCAGGCTGATATAACGCAGGATCTTTGTTCGAAAGGCCGAATACTTGTTAAGTATCAATGATACTTACGGTAGCGAATGATAGGCGCTATTTATTGCTTGATCTCCCAATAACAACGATTTTAGTAAACACGCCAAATAGCACTTGAAAAAATAGGGAAATAGAGCGATTATCCGCGCCTCTTTAAATGTTTCTAAATGTTACACCAGAATGAACTTTAATCAGTTTGACTCACTATTACCGCCACAAGCTGCGGAACGCGCGGCTGAAGTGGGGGTAGGCAAAGCAACGAAAGCTCCAATCAAATCTTTTCTGCTCGCCATTTCTGCGGGGCTTCATATTGGTATTGCTTTCATCTTCTATACCACAGTAACGACAGGCGCAGGCGAGCTGCCTTGGGGCATTACACGACTCATTGGTGGTCTGGCATTTAGCCTTGGTTTGATTTTGGTGGTGGTTACTGGCGGCGAGCTTTTCACTAGCTCTGTGCTGACACTAGTTGCGCGTGCGAGTGGAAAAATCTCTTGGCAAGCACTTATCAAAAACTGGTTGGTGGTTTACTTTGGCAATATGGTTGGGGCCATTTTGCTCGTGGCCTGTATGCTAGTTACCGAGCAATATATGTTTGATCATGGCCAAGTTGGTCTCAACGCGATGGCGATCTCCCAACACAAATTACATCATGGTTTCTTTGCCGCTGTTGCGCTTGGCATTATGTGTAACGTATTAGTTTGTATTGCAGTTTGGATGACGTTTAGTGGGCGAACATTGACAGATAAAATAGCGGTCATGATTTTGCCTGTGGCTATGTTCGTGTCGGCAGGTTTTGAGCACTGTATTGCGAATATGTTCCAAGTACCTATGGCGATTGGTATTAAGTACTTTGCGCCAGAAGCGTTTTGGCAAATGACAGGGGCAGATATTGCAAACTACGCGGACTTAAACATGATGGGGTTCATCGTAAACAACCTAATTCCAGTTACGATAGGAAACATTATTGGTGGTGGCGTATTTGTTGGCATGTGGTATTGGATGATTTATCTACGCGATGAAGATAACCATTTGCGATAAGTTTAGAAGATCACAAGAAAGGCGAACCAGATGGTTCGCCTTTCTTTTTATTTGTCTCTGCAAATGTCAAATAAGTCGAGTCATGCTAAATCAACTCTTCGTTGATGCCAAAATCGGTTGGGAGCCAATGAGAAGTTACTTCCTTTGGTTCTTGAACTAGCCAATCCAGAGGTGCATCGGACAGGAGTTCATCGTAATTTTCTTTGATCATTAAGACATCCATGTACGTCTCTCCAAGTTTGTGGTCACTGCCTTTACTTTAAAATTAGAACATGTCAGTCACGTGATCAATGCATGACGATTCGATTGATCACTTATGTTGCTATGTTTCTGGTTGCGTATAGGTTTTGGGGGCTTATCCACATTTTCTGTGGATAACCTGTATCAAAGGTCGTGCGTATCTAAACTTACAAAGAAAATTTCATAAAATTAGAGGCTTATATCAAAAAGAATTCTACCTGACTTTTCATCTGAAAGCGTCTTGATGAGTGCTCGAAGAATAGTTGAGTTATTCAGTTATAAGTACGTTCGACTTGGCAACATGAGTTGTTTAACGGGCTTTACCCACAAGCGCCAACTAACCGTGAGTTTTGGTCGATTCGGGTTGCTCGATTTTTATCTTGATTCGGCCTTCTTTGGTTTGTACCCAGCGCAATGTCATTTCTAACGTTATGGTTACGGAGGCACTCAACATGACGAAAATAGCCAGCATAATTACTAACTGGTATTTAATCGCAACCATCGGGCTCGCGCCACCTAGAATTTGACCGGTCATCATACCCGGTAAGGTAACCAGCCCTGTAGTGGCCATAGAAGCTAAAGTCGGGGCAAGGGACTTTCTAAGAGCATCCTGAATGAAGGGGAAGGATGCGTAGCGAGGAGAGGCTCCAAGTGAGATTGCAGCCTCATATTCTGCTTGTCTCTGCTCAAAAGCCGTAAACAAATTCTGAAGAGCGATGATATTACTACTCAAGCTGTTACCCAATAACATACCAGCAAGTGGGATCATGTACTGCGCATTGTAAATAGGGGATGGTTGCACTAAGCCTGCTGTAATTGCTATCAGAAGTGGTATTAGACCACAGGTAAGGCCCGTTAGTAGCGGAAGCATAAGTGGCTTTTTAGGTAAGCGAGCTTTTCCCGCAATTGAGCTGGCACCAATCAGTAGCATGATGGCAAGCCAAAGTATATTGACAAGTAAGCTGTTTAATTGAAAAAGATATTCTAAATACACGCCAATCAATATGAGCTGAAGTGTCATTCGGATAACACTGATTATGGTGTCTTTTGCTATCCCTAATTTGTAGCGGGCATTGATAAAGAAGGGGACCAATAAAATCAAACC
Source organism: Vibrio sp. YT-18 (assembly GCF_033337345.1). Taxonomy (NCBI): domain Bacteria; kingdom Pseudomonadati; phylum Pseudomonadota; class Gammaproteobacteria; order Vibrionales; family Vibrionaceae; genus Vibrio; species Vibrio sp. YT-18. The sequence goes on from NZ_JAWOQO010000010.1 coordinate 50,124, forward strand.
AAACAGTGCCAGTTTGACCCAGCTTATATCCACCACGTTATCCATAATCGCTCCTTGAAAATACGCGAATAATTGTATCTAAGCCTCCCCTTTATATGAACCACTATGTGCACTTTTTGCTGTTCTTAAAGTAAACCTTGAGTGCTATTTTAGACATTAATACGCAGCATTCTGTTTACAAGTGGTTATCTTTTTCGGAGTTTTTAAGTCGATTTATGGCATGGTAATTACGATTTAAATGTGATCGATGTTTCTTAAATGTTGGTTATTTAACAACTCCTTAAAAGACTTATTTTGTCACATCTGTTCATGTTTTTTAATAAATAACATCAATCCATCATATCTCTGGATGAGCTCAAAAAAGTGTTGAATTACAAGGTCTGAGGTCGCTTATTTGATTGAACCCTACTATTAGTATGGTCTAACATTTTCCATTAGAGATTGTAAAAAACTTAAGCTTGGTTACGCGGGCTTTTCAATAACACTAGATACAAAATAGGCAAATGTATGAGTGATGTTAATAAAATTGAGAGTGGTGAAAAACGCTCCCTGGAGTGGAAGTCGTTCCTCTTCATTGCAGTTGTTCTCTTCCCAATTCTGAGTGTGGCCTTTGTTGGCGGCTACGGGTTCATCGTTTGGATGTTGCAAGTCTTCTTCTTTGGGCCTCCAGGCGCGCACGGCATGTAAGCCAGTGAGCTCATAACCACACTTTTGAAAAGATTTTAAGAGAGCAAATAATGAAATCATTAATCATTAAACTGTGGCGTACCATGACGCGCCCAGCTGTACATATCAGCCTAGGTGTGCTGACTATGGGCGGCTTTATTGCTGGTGTTATCTTTTGGGGTGGCTTTAACACCGCTCTAGAAGCAACCAACACAGAAGAATTCTGTATTAGTTGTCACACAATGCGTGACAACGTGTACGTTGAGCTACAAGAAACGGTGCACTGGAAAAACCACTCTGGTGTTCGTGCTACCTGTCCTGATTGTCACGTTCCACATAACTGGACAGATAAGATCGCTCGTAAGATGCAAGCTTCTAAAGAAGTATTTGCACAAGTATTTGGCAACTACGACGAACCGGGTGTGTTCGAAGAGCGTCGTATCGAACTTGCTAAACACGAATGGGATCGTTTCTCGGCAAACAAATCTCTGGAGTGTAAAAACTGTCACAACTACGAATCGATGGATTTCGAGCAAATGTCTCCTACGGCTCGTATCCAAATGAAGCAAGCCGCTGAGAAAGATCAAAGCTGTGTTGACTGTCACAAGGGTATTGCGCACAACCTACCAGCAGGCATGGACAGCATTGGCGGTATCGTGGGTGATCTAGAGGGTATGACTTCTAACACAGATTACGGCGTTGGTCAGCAACTCGTGAGCGTTCGTCACCTACCAATTTACTTTGATGCGCAAGGCAGTAAAGAAGCTGGTCTTCTTAATCCTGCATCGACCGTTAAAGTTCTTGAAGACAAAGGCGAGTTTGTTGAGATCGAAATTGACGGTTGGCGCAAAGCAAAAGGTTTTGGTCGTGTAATTCAAGAAGACTTCGGTAAGAACATTGCGACTGCGTCTCTGATGAAAGAAGCAGCAACAGACAGCAACATTGTGACGACTGGTGAGAAAAAAGTGGATGAGTTAACAGGCCTTCCTTGGGAAAAAGTAGCGGCGAAAGTATGGATTAAGAAAGAGTCTATGCTGAACGACATCAATCCTGTTTGGGAAAAATCTCGTGAAGCCTACAAGACCAATTGTTCTGTATGTCACACTCAACCTGCGGAAGCGCACTTCGACGCGAACACCTGGCCAGGTATGTTCGACGGTATGTTGGCGTTCGTTAACCTAGATACAGACAGTGAAGCACTGATCTTGAAGTATCTACAGAAACACTCTTCAGATTATGCTGAAGGTCACCACTAATAAGCGTCGGATTGGAGTAATTTTAAATGGCTATTACACGAAGAAGTTTTCTTAAAGGTGTAGCAACCACAAGTGCAGCGTCAGTAATTGGTCCTAGCTTATTGGCGTCCGCCTCTGCAAATGCCGTTGAGACGACAGGTACTTGGAAAGTAACCGGTTCTCATTGGGGCGCGTTCCGCGCCCACATCTACGCGGGTAAAGTTCAAGAGATCAAGCCGCTAGAGCTAGACAAAAACCCAACAGAAATGTTGAACGGCATTAAGGGTATTATCTACAGCCCTTCACGTGTTCGTTACCCAATGGTTCGTCTAGATTGGTTGAAGAAACATAAATACAGCGCGGATACTCGCGGTAACAACCGTTTCATCCGAGTAACTTGGGATGAAGCGCTAGACTTGTTCTACCGTGAGCTAGAACGTATTCAAAAAGACTACGGCCCATGGGCGCTGCATGCAGGTCAAACAGGTTGGAACCAAACGGGTTCATTTAACAACTGTACTGCGCACATGCAACGTGCAGTAGGTATGCATGGCAACTTCATCACTAAAGTAGGTGACTACTCGACGGGTGCAGGTCAAACCATTATGCCGTACGTGCTAGGTTCAACCGAAGTGTACGCACAAGGTACGTCTTGGTCTGAGATCCTAGAAAACTCTGACAACATCGTTCTTTGGGCTAACGACCCAGTGAAAAACCTTCAAGTAGGTTGGAACTGTGAAACGCATGAGTCGTTTAAGTACCTTGCACAACTAAAAGAAAAAGTGGCGAAAGGTGAGATCAACGTTCTATCTGTAGACCCAGTGAAGAACAAAACTCAGCGCTACTTAGAGAACGATCACTTGTACATCAACCCGCTGACAGACGTAGCGTTCATGCTCGCTGTGGCACACGTGTTGTACAACGAAAACCTGTACGATAAGAAATTCATTGATACTTACTGTCTCGGCTTTGAAGAGTTCATTCAATACGTTCAAGGTAAGACAAAAGACAAAGTAGAGAAGACGCCTGAATGGGCAGCAGCGATTTGTGGTGTGAAAGCGGACAAGATCCGTGAATTCGCACGCATGCTAGTCAGCGGTCGTACACAGATCCTGATGGGTTGGTGTATCCAGCGTCAAGAGCACGGTGAGCAGCCATACTGGGCAGCGGCTGTGGTTGCTGCAATGGTTGGTCAAATCGGTCTACCTGGCGGTGGTATCTCTTACGGTCACCACTATTCAAGTATCGGTGTGCCTTCTACTGGTTTCGCGGGCCCTGGTGGTTTCCCTCGTAACCTTGATCAAGGTATGAAACCGAAGTGGGACAACAACGACTTTAACGGTTACAGTCGTACTATCCCAGTTGCACGTTGGATCGACTGTCTGCTAGAACCTGGCAAAGAGATCAACTACAACGGCGGTAAAGTGAAACTGCCAGACTTCAAGATGATGGTTATCTCGGGTTGTAACCCATGGCACCACCATCAAGATCGTAACCGCATGAAGAAAGCGTTCCGCAAACTTCAAACGGTTGTAACGATCGAGTTTGCTTGGACTGCGACATGTCGTTTCTCAGATATCGTTCTACCGGCGTGTACGCAATGGGAACGTAACGACATCGACGTATACGGTTCATACTCGAACAAAGGTCTGATTGCGATGCATCGCCTCGTTGATCCATTGTTCCAATCTAAGCCTGATTTCCAAATCATGAGTGAACTCACTCAGCGTTTTGGTCGCCGCGAAGAATACACTCGTGGTATGAGCGAGATGGAATGGATCGAAAGCCTTTACAACGATTGTAAAAAAGCGAACGAAGGTAAGTTTGAAATGCCAGAATTCAACGAGTTCTGGGAGAAGAGCGTACTAGACTTCGGTGAAGGTAAACCTTGGGTTCGTCATGCGGACTTCCGTAAAGACCCTGAGCTGAATCCACTAGGTACGCCGTCTGGCTTCATCGAGATCACGTCTCGTAAGATCGGCCGTTACGGTTACGAACACTGTCAAGAGCACCCAATGTGGTTCGAAAAATCAGAGCGTTCACACGGTGGTCCTGGTTCAGATAAATACCCATTCTGGTTGCAGTCTTGCCACCCTGATAAGCGTCTTCACTCTCAGATGTGTGAGTCTGAAGAGTTCCGCGCGACTTACGCGGTACAAGGTCGTGAGCCGGTTTACATCAACCCAGCGGATGCCAAAGCAAAAGGTATCAAAGATGGTGATTTGGTACGTGTATTCAACGGTCGTGGTCAGCTGTTAGCTGGTGCTGTTTTGACTGACAGCTACCCACGTGGCGTTATTCGTATCGAAGAAGGTGCATGGTACGGTCCTCTAAACGAGAAAGAAGGCGCAATCTGTACCTACGGTGATCCTAACACGCTAACGCAAGACATCGGTTCTTCTGAGCTTGCACAGGCGACTTCTGCGAACACATGTATCGTAGACTTCGAGAAGTTCACAGGTAAAGTGCCACCAGTCACTTCATTTGGTGGTCCGATCGAAGTTGCTTAATTAGTGCAGTTTGCATAAATCGAAATACCAGCCTCAGGGTTGGTATTTTTTTATCAAAATTTCAGTGAGCGTCGTCTCAATAGTAACTTCATAACGTTAAACGAGACTGGTATTCGTGATGATGGTAACGAATTGGGTGAGACAAGCAGGAGATAATGCGCCAAGCTAAACAATAATAATTAAGTGAGTAGACCCATTATGGCTCAGAGCATTCAATTAGCAAATCACACTGAGATCACTGTGAATAACAATGACTTCCAAGTTGAAGTCGAGGGTAATCAATTACATTTTTCTTTTGCTGGTCTCCACAATAAAACCTTTACCGACCGTGAAGTGTTGCTCGAAATGCCGTTTTTGTACGAGCACGAGGCCAACGTAATTGGGGATGGTTTTCAAATGTTGGCGCAAACGGCGGGAACGATCAATCACCCCGTTGATATTGGTCGCTGTCCAGACAATAATCCTTCTTATCGAATCTACCCTAAAGATGCCCCTAAGCGTTATTACAACTATTTAGTGGTGGAAGGTTCAGCGGGCTACACATTATTTGGCTTCACATCATGTCATCGCTTTGCTGGCTATTTTGATGTTGTACTGCGTGATGGGCATTGGGTTTTATCAGCCGCAATTGATGGTGAGTTGACTCAAGTGGCGGATTGGGAAAGTAATCAACTTGAATCCGTGGCGGTACTCTGTGGTCAATCGCTGTCCGAGCTTTATCAAACCTATGGCGAGATGATTGCAAAGCATCATCCTGTTCGCCAAGGTGTGACACAAGATGCGCCTGTTGGTTGGTGTTCGTGGTACGCGTACTACGCAGACGTGACAGAGCAAAACATCATGCAGAACGTTGATTGCATGCAAGATAAGCTCGAAGACCTTGAGTGGGTACTTCTGGATGATGGCTATCAAGCCTTTATGGGCGATTGGTTAACCCCATCAGATAAGTTTTCTGGTGGCGTAAAAGAGCTCATTCATAACATCCGTGCAAAAGGAAAAAAGCCGGCAATTTGGATGGCGCCTTTCATTGCACAGCCTGAGTCGGAGCTCTTCAAACAGCATCCAGAGTGGTTTGTTCGCCACAAGGATGGTGGCTTACTTAAAGCAGAAGATGTCACATACGGTGGTTGGCGATGCACGCCTTGGTACATACTCGATACCTCAAACCCAGAAGTACAAGACCATCTGACGAATGTAGTCTCTGTCATGAGACAAGAGTGGGGCGTTGAGTTGTTCAAGCTAGACGCGAACTATTGGGGCACCTTAAAAGGTGTTCGTAAACAATCTGGTATTACAGGCGTTGAGGCGTATCGCTTAGGAATGGAAGCGATTGCCAAAGGCGCTGGTGATGCGTGGCTTTTAGGTTGCAACGCGCCAATGTGGCCATCTCTGGGGCTTGTGGATGCAATGCGTGTTTCTGACGATGTAGAGCGTCATAGTCGTCGATTCGAGCAGATAGCCAGAGAAACCTTTTACCGTAGTTGGCAGCACCGAAAACTGTGGCAAATTGACCCGGATTGCGCGACATTCACTTCATTAGCTAATCAATCTGCATCCAGAGAAGAGTATGAATTTCATCGCACGGTGTTATTAGCGAGTGGTGGTTTGCTGCTGTCTGGCGACCCACTCCCTGAGATTACGCCGTTTGCTAAGAAGACACTGGCTAAGCTCATGTTACGTCAACAACGTAACCAGCAATCTGCAAAGTTTACCGCTTTGAGTTTAAATCACGCGTTTTTAAAACTAACGACGAAGAATGACCTCCATTGTTTGTTTAATTATGCGAGTTACGGAGCGATGGAATTTACGCTGACGTCTGATCAACCGGTGGACTGGTATGATTACTGGACAGGGGAAAAGCTAAACCAAGAACCTTGCCAGTTGTTAATGGTGAGCGTGGATAAAGGGCTCAATGCGAAAGCGATCGTTACAGCATAACGTGAAGTAAATCGCCTAATACCAAGATCAAGAAAGGAGCCTATTGCGGCTCCTTTCTCGTTTTGATGCTCTGGGCGTTAGAACTCGAATAAAAAGTAATACCCGTATCCAACAATAAACGCAGGAATGGACGAATAAATAGTCGCGACCAAAGCAGCTTTCGGTGCCATAGCAATGGCGGGGAATAGGGCGTCACCATCGTTAGAAATCGCATTTGCCAATTGCGCCGAAAGTGGCGCTGCACCAGAGATGTACAGGCTAGTGACTAAAATTTGCGGACCACAACCAGGTAGCATACCAATGGCTAAGCCAGCTAATGGCATCCATATCCCCCAATGAGAAAAGGTTTCTACGAGGTCGATTCCAGAAAAATAGGTCGTCAGTTCAAACGCCAGAAAAGCCACGATCACCCAAGCACTGACGAAGTTTGTGTCTTGAGCCGCTTTTTGAATTGGGTGCGAGTCCACAATTTTTTCATCTTCAGAGACTGTTGACTGATAATCGCCTAGCTCTTTTGTCATCGCCCACAACGACATTGTGATCACCGCGAAGATAGCGCCCAGCCATTCAATGGTGTTGGCTTTCAAAGATAGCAACTGATTAATATCTATTTGGAAAGACATTAACACAGCAACGACACTAGCAGGCACAATAAGCCATTTCCAAAATGCGCCTTGTAGATTGATTGCACGTTGTTCAAGAGGCGTGTGTCGGTCTGTCTGGTGTTGGCAACAAGCATGTGTCTGAGGTGCTTCTTTTGGTTCTGGTCGCAGAAAGTTATCAGCATGAAAAGCATTAACGACTAACCCTGAAAGAGTACCCACGATAATGCCTAATCCAACCACGCCTAATCCAACACTTGGTTTGGCGGCAAGAAGTAAAAAGGCAGCGTCACCCATTGTTGAAGTAAGTACCGCGACAATCGCACCAAATCCCACTCGGCCACTAATAAATTGCGTTGTCACAACAATAGCGCCACCACAGCCAGGCAAAGCACCCAATAAAGAAGCAAAGAAAACCTGATGATTACGCGAGCGATGATATAGCTCGGTAATTCGATTGGTTTTCGACATAAAGTTTGAAAGATAATGATAAATAGCCAATGTGGCAGCAACATAGCATGACACTGCCCAGAATGAGTCGGATAGCGTCTGTACGGCTACGTCACGTGTATTTTCATTGCCTAGCAAAATGAGCATGACGATAGGGATCAGCAATCGCTTATAAGCTAAACGAAACTGAGTAGGCTGAAACAACTGTTGTGCAGAGTGTAATAATTGGGTCGCGTTCATCGTTTACTCAAATGCAAATAGGAATAATTATCATTATATGTAAATGAGATTTATTCGCAATAGCATTGTGAACTTTTCTTCGTGTCAAACTCTCTGAAATCAGGTAAAGTATCGGCCTTTGTGAGCAAACACGCCCTAATTAACTGTATTAGGCGGCGTATAAAATTGACTTGAATAGGAAGAAACATGATTCTAGTTGTAGGTCATAAGAACCCAGACAGTGACAGTATTTGTAGTGCACTCGTTGCAACTGAACTTCTAAAAGCGCGTGGCGTTGAAGCTATGCCAATTCGCCAAGGCGAAATCAACCGTGAAACTCAGCACATCCTAGAAGTTGCTGGCGCTGAAGTTCCTGAGCTTCGCACATCAGTTGCGGGTGAGACCGTTTGGCTAGTAGATTACTCAGATCTAGCACAAGCACCAGACGATATCGCAGAAGCTGAAATTGCGGGTATTGTTGACCACCACCGTCTAGGTGACGTGATGACAGTAAACCCAATGGAAGCATGGATCTGGCCTGTTGGTTGTACCAACACTGTTCTATTCAACATGTTCAAGATTGAAGGTCACGCGATTACTCCACAAATTGCTAAGCTAATGATGTCAGCAATTCTATCTGACACAGTAGGTTTTGCTTCTCCAACTTGTACACAAAAAGACAAAGATGCCGTTGCTGAACTAGCGGCAATCGCAGACGTACAAGATGTTGACGCGTTCACTAAAGATCTTCTAATTGCTAAAACAAACATCGAAGGTCTATCAGCGGCTGAGCTTGTTGAGAAAGACCTTAAAGGTTACCCATTCAACGGTCATGACGTAGTGGTTGGTCAGGTTGAACTTGCAACTCTTGAGCAAGTTGACGGTATGATCGAAGCACTAGAAGCAGACCTAGAATCTCGTTGTGAGAAAGATAACCTAGCGTTCGCTGCTGTAATGCTAACAGACATCACGACTGCTCAAACTCGTCTTCTATACAAAGGTGAGTGGGCTGAGAAGCTTGTTAAGCACGAAAAAGACGGCATGCTAATGATGGAAAACACGCTAAGCCGTAAGAAGCAAGGTTGGCCTTGGCTTCAAACTGAGCTAGCTTAATTTTCTAGCATATACTTTAAATGCCCGCCTAGCTGCGGGCATTTTTCTATGGGAAATAGGAGACGAATATGTCTGAGCAACTGACCCAAGAGCAGATGGATACCATTAATCGCTACAACGAAGAGCAACGTTTAAAGTACTGCGTAAAAGAGATTGTGGCGAATCGTAAGGTTTGGATTCTGAAAGACGAACATGGCTGTGTCATGTTAAATACAGAAGATGATGATTGTGTACCAGTATGGCCAAACGAAGAATTTGCTTTGCAATGGGCGAATGGTGATTGGGAAGATTGCGAGCCTGAGGCGATCTCTTTAAACAAGTGGCACAGCCGTTGGACCTCTGGTCTAGAGGATGACGAGCTATCGATTGTTGTATTCCCAAATCAAAATGAAGAAGGGGTCGTATTGTTTCCTGACGAGTTTGATTTTGAACTGCGCAAACAAGCGAGCCGCCGTTAGTTTTTTGATTAGTACCCATGCAATAAAGAAGCCTGCGTTAAAGCAGGCTTCTTTATTGCACGATTACATCTTTGATAAGCTATTTTGTTTGATGGCTTGGCGCTTTATAAAAGTGGCTTTCGACTAGTCGTTGAGTAATAGGATGCTCGGGATGAGTCAATACTTGGTTGGTCTCGCCAAACTCGACCACTTCACCTTCATGCATCACCATCACTTTATCAGTAATATGCTTAACAATGCCAATATGCTGAGACACGTACACAAATGACAATCCCATCTCTTCTTGCAACTCGAGGAATAAGTTAATGATCTGCGAGCGCATTGCCATATCCAAACCGTTTAACGCCTCATCAGCGACAATGATGGAAGGTTGAAGAATAAGTGCACGAGCCAAACACACGCGCTGTTTTTGACCGGCAGCTAGCATTTGTGGATAAAAATAGGCGTGCTCAGGCAGCAATCCTACGCGGAGCAGGGTGTTCTTTACACGCTGCATGCGTGCATCTGGCGGCATGTTGGTATTTCGCTTTAGCGGACCTTCTAAAATACGACCAATCTGGATTCGTGGGTTTAACGATGTGTTTGGATCTTGGAAAATCATGCGGATGAGCTTGCAGCGTGTCGCGTAATCTTTGTGCTCCAATCGTTCGCCATTCACACGGATCTCTCCGGAGCTTGGTTCAACAACGCCAGCAAGCATACGAGCTAGTGTGGATTTTCCTGACCCGTTTTGACCAATGAAACCAATAGTTTGTCCTGGCTCTAAAGTAAAGCTTACCGGTTTAACTGCCTCATTAACCTGACGTTTGAACAGACGGGAGCGCGTAACAAATTGCTTCGATAAATTATCGACTTCAAGTAACGCACTCATGACTTTTTCTCCGTGTTCAATGGAAAGTGACAGTTAAATTTATGATTCTTAATTCGTCTGGTGTGTGGAATTTCTACACATTGTTTCTGCGCATACGGGCAACGTGGTCCGAGGCGACAACCGATAGGCAGATGCTGCAATGGCGGAATCGAGCCCGGTAGGGATTGGAGTTTTTGCTTGTGTGGTACCCAATCATTAAAGTCAGGCATCGCTTTAAGCAAGGCATCGGTGTACGGGTGCTTGGGTGCCGCAATGATTTTACTGGTATCGGCAGACTCCACCGACTGACCACAATACATTACCGTAATACGCCCTGCCCACTGTGTTATGGTCGCTAAGTCGTGGCCGATAAGCAAAATGGTTGTGTTATTAAGTTGGTTCATGCGGCTCAACAGACGCAAAATTTGCGATTGAGTAATCGGGTCTAAGTCGTTGGTTGGCTCATCTGCGATCAGCAACTTTGGTTTGGTCGCTATCGCCATGGCAATCATGACTTTTTGACACTCACCATCAGTCAGTTCATAAGGGTAGCTACCCATTAAACGCTTGTGATCTTTAATACCCACTTTATGCAAAAGCGCGATGGCCTGTTTTTTACGCCATTTAAATCGCTCCCACCATTTCCCTTCAAATGCGCGAGATGGAATGGATTCAATCAATTGACGCCCGACTTCCTCTGAAGGGTCAAGACAAGTTGAAGGCTCTTGGAAAATCATCGCAATATCACGAGCAATGACGCGCCGACGCTCTTTTGGTGTAAGCTGAAGCAAGTCAATATTGCCAAGGCGCATACGGTCTGCGGTGATGCGCCAGTTATCTTTACTTACCCCGACAATCGCTTTTGCAACTAAGCTTTTCCCTGAACCAGACTCACCTACAAGACCACGAATTTCGCCTTCGTTCAAAGTTAGGCTCATTCGGTCAACGGCTTTGACCAACCCTTGAGGTGTTTCGATCTCAATGGTCAAATGTCGAATATCTAACAACGGCATTATTCGATCCCCGCATTAAGCGCTTGACGTACACCTTCACCTACTAAGTTTAGGGTAATAACAGTAAACATGATGGTCAGGCCGGGTAGGGTCACTGTCCAAGGTGCAATATAAATAAGCTCGACAGAGTCACCTAATATTGCTCCCCACTCGGTGCTTGGTGCCTGTGCGCCTAGGCCAAGAAAACCCAGTGCCGTAATATCTAAAATCGCAGCAGAGAGCGCGAGTGTGATTTCAGCGGCAATGACCGTCAGAATGTTAGGAAGAATTGAACTCCACAGTAAGTAGAAATCATTAGCGCCATCAAGGCGTGCTGCCATTATGTAGTCTTTTTCAACTTCGGTGTGGACTGCGATATAAACGGAGCGAATAAAACGCGGAATCAAAGCCAAGCAGATTGCGAGTAAAATATTGAACCCACCAAAGCCTAGAAATGCCACAAAAATGATTGCTAATAAGAGCGACGGGATCGACATGACGGTATCGAGCAAGTGGTTGAGAGTACTCGAAAGTAAGCCTTTCGTCATACCTGCCAATACGCCAATTAAACAGCCTACAACGGCAGCAATTGCGGTGATGGCGACAGCAGCGCCAAATGTTAGCTGAGAGCCCATAATCAGGCGCGAAAGAATATCTCTACCTAAGTCATCGGTCCCCAAAAAGTAATCAACCGTTCCTGCTGGGGCCCATGATGGCGGCACAAGCAACTCACCTGACTGTGCTTGGGCGTCAAATGGTGCAAGTAGGGGGGCAAAAATGGTAATAAGGACGATAAACACCAAGCACCACAAGCCAAACATGGCTAGTCCGTTGGCACGGTAGCTTCGCCAAAATCGCTCAAACTGAGTTGGAATGCGTTCTTCCTGATAAACGTTATTTGTTAGCATACCATTCCTTTCGAACTAAAGGGTTAATCATCGCGCCAATCAAATCCGAGAGAATGTTAGCGGTAAGAACCAAAGTCGCAAGTACCATCACGCCAGCTTGGATAGATGCATAGTCTTGGCTTGCTAGCGCATCTAAAAGCCAACGACCAATACCTGGCCAGTTAAAAATAGACTCCGTGATGATAGCTAAGGTAATCATACTCGAAAGTTGAACACCAACTTTGGGAATGATAGGCGGTATCGCATTCCGCAATACATGTTGAGTTACGATTTCGCGGTTAGAAAGACCTTTGATTCTCGCTGCACGGATGTAGTTTTGGCTCATCACTTCCGCTACCGAGGAGCGCATTAGTCCGACAACCTGGGTGGTTGGAGCCAAAGCGAGCACCAAACATGGCAGTACCATATGCTCAATAACGCTTTGCAGTGCGTGAGCGCGGTATTCGCCTTTCGCCATGAATGCGTCGATAATGGCAAACCCGGTTACATGATCAATTTCGTAAAGTAAATCATACCGTCCCGCAACGGGAAAGAGTTGGTATTCCAATGAAAAGACCATGATAAGTAACAGAGCTACCCAAAAGATTGGGGCGGAATAACCAGACATTGACATGAATGAAATGCTGGTATCGAGCCATTTACCTTGCTTCATCCCAGCCACGGTTCCAAGTGGAATGCCGATCAAAAGGGACACCAAAAAGGCAAAGAAACACAATTCCAAAGTGGCTGGGAATACAACGGCGAGCTCGTCGTAAATCGCATTGCCGTTTTTACTTATGCCAAAATCGAGTTGAGAAAGGTTGATCAAGTAAGTTTGCCAGCCAGACCAAAAATCAACGTTTGCCCAGTGCGAGAGAGGGTCAAGGCGAAGCAGAGAAAAACCCACTAATGTAAGGATCATCAAAGTGATGATAAATAGGTTAAAGCGTCGAACGGTATACCAAAACATCAGTGAATTCTCTCAACTCTATCAAACGGTTGGGCATTGAAAGGGCTTGATTTGAAGCCTGTCAGCGATTTGTCGTGCACACGGAACTGCACGCCATGCGCCAGAGGAATAACCGGGAACTCTTGATTCAAAATGTTCTGTGCTTGGCGATATAGGTTCAAACGGTAACGCGGTTCTTGAGTTTCTAACGCCAAATCGAGCAAGAAATCGAAGTCATCGTTACACCACATGGACACGTTAAGGCCAACGCGGTCAGACTCGCAAGATAATAAAGGGCGGAAAAAGTTGTCAGGATCCCCGGTATCACCAATCCAACCTGTTAAAAGTAAATCGATATCGTTGATGTTCTCCAAATCCACACGTTCAAACCTATCATCGGTAAGTAGCGTTAATTTAACCCCAATATCGGCAAAATTCGCTTGGATTAGCTCCGCAGTCTTACGAGGGCTTGGGTTAAAAGCACGTGGTTCAAGTGGTACCCACATGGTCAATTCTAGGCCGTCTTCGTAGCCTGCATCTCGAAGTAGTGCCAATGCATAATTCCGGTCATAACGAATTTTTACACTGTCTTTTTGATAAGCCCATGAATTAGGTGGTAGCAAGGTATAAGCTTGGGAGCCAGTTCCGTAGTAAACCGAATCTAAAATATTTTGACGGTTGATCGCTAAGTTAAGTGCTTGGCGAACTCGAGCATCACTCAGCGCGGTGGTTTCTGTGTTTATCGCAATAAAGGAAACGTTGTTAGCTGGTGTAGCCGTCAGCTCAAGGTTGTCATTTTCTTGAATGACAGGTATTTGGCTCGAAATAGGTGAAGAGAGTACGTCACACTCGTTTCTTAAAAGTTTAGCTAATGTACCCGTGCCTCTGTGAGATATATCGAATACAACTTGTTCCATTTTTGCTGGTGACTTCCAGTAATTAGAATGACGCTCTAATCGAATCAAGTCGTTCACTTGGTATTCTTTTAATTGATAAGGGCCAGTACCGATAGGAAGTTGGTCGATTTCTTCTTTATGATCTTTTGCAGCCAATTGCTGTCCATACTCCGCAGACAAGATAACCGCATGGCTGGTGGCAATATTGGCCAAGAAAGAAAAGTTTGGCTGAGATAACGTAAACCTTACCGTATGCTCATCTATTGCAACCACGTCTTGGAGTAGGTTTTGAAAATCTAACCCTGCAAACCATGGATAAAAACCACCACCTACTTGGTGAAAAGGATGGTCTACATCGATGATTCGCTTGAAGCTAAATACCACATCTTTTGCATTCAATGGGCGAGTGGGTGCGAACCAAGGCGTGGTTTGGAATTGAACACCACGTTTAAGCTTAAACGTGTATTCCGTCCCTGATTCATTTACTGACCAACTCTCGGCGATGCTTGCCACGGGCTGATGTGATTTAGGATCGAGCGTGAGCAGCGTATCGTACAGCTGCGGGCTCAGAGCCTCTGCGGTAATACCGCTATCAATAAGCTGAGGGTTAAACGTGGTCGGCTTACCTTGCCCGCAAAACACAAAGCCAGCTTTGCGAATATCATTGTGGTCAATTTCATCGCCACAAGCGGTCAGTAGGCTAATCCCAATAAGGCTCAGCGATAATCTTATAAAAGCATTCATAATATGAAATGTTCATTGGATCTTGCTCGTTTCGTTTGATCTTACTCTTTCAAAGCTAACAAGCGAAAATGATCTCGCTAATTTATCACCTTTGTGAACTCGCTCCAAACATAAAATCCATACACTGTAAGGTGTTATGCCATAAATGCATGCGAATTAGAGCGCAGTCACGAGCTCGTGTATTGATTGAGTACTCTCGGTCAAGTTAGCTTTGTCCGACCAAGCCATATTTTCTAACCATCCCTCGTAATTGGTGATAGCTCAAGCCAAGTAGCTCGGCTGCTTGTCGTTGATTAAACTTGGCTTCTTCCAATGCACGATTGAGTAAATGGATATCTTGTTCCTCTTGCCATTGTTTATAGTCTAGAGGGAATTGGATGGTGTTGCTTGATGCTTCCTCTTCTTGTTCTGCTTGTGTTGCACTATGGCCAAGCGCGCTGTGCCAAACCGTTTCAAAAGGATTGAAAATCAGCTCATCAATTGGGTGAGCATTCAGACCATGTTGGTAAATCGCACGTTCAATCACGTTTTTTAGTTCGCGGACGTTACCGGGCCATTCATATTCAATAAGCGACTGCTGCGCTTTTGGGGTAAAACCGACAAAGTATTCCAGTTGCAGTTCACGACACATTTTCATCGCGTAGTGCTCTGCTAAAGAGAGAATGTCTTCTTTGCGCTCGCGAAGAGGCGGTAACATAATGACATCGAAGGCTAGCCTGTCGAGCAGATCTGCACGAAAATCACCTTGCTCTGCCAATTTTGGTAGGTCGGCATTGGTTGCACAAACAAGTCGAACATCCGCATTGAGAGCGGTATGACCGCCAACTCGCTCATATTCACCATATTCAATGACACGTAATAGCTTTTCTTGAACCAAAAGTGGTGCGGTTGCCAGTTCGTCAAGAAACAAAGTACCGCCCTCGGCACGCTCGAAACGCCCTTTATGCTTACCTTTAGAGCCCGTGAAGGAGCCGGATTCATGTCCAAACAATTCGGAATCTATTAGCCCTTCGCTTAATGTCGCACAGTTGAGTGATAGTAGTGGTTTATCCCAACGTCTTGATAAATAATGCAAACGCTGAGCGATGAGTTCTTTACCCGTACCTCGTTCACCAATGATGAGGACAGGGCGCTCAATGGGTGCAAGTTGTGATACTTTATCTAGTACAGCGAGAAAAGCAGGTGATTCACCAATCAGGTTTTGCTTCATAAAGTCCTTCTTATTTAACAGCCGAGCCATGATTTAGGGATAGAGTTGGTAAATTTCACCAACAGTTGGTGAAAAACATCATAGCACAATAGTGTATAACGACAACAAAATGCATAACACTCTGATTTTAAAGAAAATTATAAGTTGGCACGTTACTTGTTATATATTCAGGGAAACACAAGGTTAATCACCACCTTGTCGAGTTTTAATAGGAAAAAAGAGGAGTTCCGTTATGGGTATTTTTTCTCGATTTGCAGATATCGTTAACTCAAACATCAGTGCATTACTGGACAAGGCGGAAGATCCTGAAAAAATGATCCGTCTTATCATTCAAGAAATGGAAGACACACTTGTTGAAGTGCGTACTAACTCGGCTAAAGCGATTGCAGACAAGAAAGAGTTGGCTCGTAAGGTTGAAACGTTAGAAGAGCAAATTGGCGAATGGGGCCAAAAAGCGAGCTTAGCATTAGTTAAAGAGCGTGAAGATCTAGCTCGTGCAGCGTTAATTGAAAAGCAAAAGCTAGAGCAAGTGATTAAAGGCCTCCACACTGAGCAAACCTTAGTGGAAGAAACGATCGATAAGCTTACTGGCGAGATTGGTAAGTTGGAAAGCAAAATTGCTGAAACGCGCGCAAAACAGCAAGCACTAGCAATTCGTAACCAAACTGCATCTAACCGTCGTGATGTGCAAAAACACCTGCACACTAGCCGTACTAATGAAGCGATGGCGAAATTTGAGCAGTACTCACGTAAAGTGGATGAAATGGAAGCGGAAGCAGACCTGTATGCTCAAACTGGTAATGCTAAATCGCTAGAACAAGAGTTTGCAGAGTTGCAGGCACAAGACGAAATTGAAAAAGAGTTGGCAAAGCTGAAAGAACAGATGTCATCGAAAGATAAATAAGAAAGGAGCCATTTATGTCGGCATTTTTTATAGCAGGACCAGTGATTGTCTTTTTAATCTTTGTCGCTCCACTATGGCTCTTCTTACACTATCGCAGCAAACGCAAAACAGATAGTGCACTGTCGAGCCAAGATTTAGAGCGCCTTCAGGTACTATCTGAAAAAGCGGAAGCGATGCAGTCCCGAGTTGATACATTGGAGCGCATCTTGGATGCTGAGTCACCAACATGGAGACGCAAGTATGAATAATCGAGAACTGTATCGTGATCCAGTAAATGGCAAAATCTCCGGTGTTTGCGCCGGAATTGCCAACTACTTTGGTGCAGAAGTTTGGTTGATTCGTATTGTAGTGATTTCTGCAGCGCTGTTAGGTGGTACGTTTTTGGTATTGTTAGCGTACATCGCGATGGCGTTTATGTTAGAAAAGCAACCAGTAACGTATTCTGAAAATATCAGAGCGCAGCAAGAGCATACGCTCAAAAGTAAGCCTTGGCAGAAAGGGCAAAGCCCTGATCAACTGCTCAGTGTGTTGGAAAGGGATTTTGACCGTCTTGATGGCAAAATTCGTAACATGGAAGCTTATGTTACGTCTGATACATATAGGGTGAACAGAGAATTCAGTAAGCTTTAGGCATTTTGTATCCAAAGAAGATTTAACTGAAGCAGGCATAAAGCCTGCTTTTTTATCACAAATTACTAATTTTAAAGCACTATTAATCTTTTCTGCTCTGGAAGTTCGTTCAAAATTCATCTACTTTAAAAATAATCCCCCAATTTTTATGGATGAATGTAATGAGAAAATTGCTCATTCCTATTGCCATCTCGGCTGTCTTGTCGGGGTGCGGTAAAGAACTTCCTCCTGTTCCTGAACCTGAATCGCGCCCTGCGAAGCTATTTACAGTATCTGTTGGCAATGCCCAGTTTGAGCGACATTTTCCTGCCACGACGGAAGCTGGCGATAGAGCAGTACTGACATTTCGAGTTCCTGGGCTTCTTCAAACGATAGAAGTGAATGAAGGTCAAGTCGTTAGTAAAGGTGATGTTTTGGCGTCATTAAAACCAGATGAATATTCACTGCTCGAACAGCAAGCTCGGGCAAATTTTTTGCTCGCAGATGTGCAATACAAGCGATACCAAAAGCTACGTAAAGACCAAGTAGTATCTGAGCAAGATTTTGATGAGGCAAAAGCGAATCACAACTCAGCAAAAGCTCAATGGAATCAAGCAAAGGCAAACTTAAGATATACCAAACTTGTCGCGCCATATGATGGCACTATTTCGTACATTCCAGCAGAAAACCATGAATATGTTGCCGCGAAAGAAGGGGTGATGAATATTCAGTCCAACCAACTCCTCAAAGTGATATTCCAAATCCCAGACTATCTTCTAAATCGTTACACGCAGGGGAGCGATGTCTCTGCCAGAATGATATTTGATGCGTTCCCCGAGCGAGCCTTTGACTTAACCTTTCAGGAAATCGATACAGAAGCCGATCCTAAAACGGGCAGTTACAAAGTCACGATGGTCATGGAGCGACCAGCAGAAATAGGCCTTTTGCCGGGAATGTCTGGCAATGCTTACCTCCTGTCCAAAAGTGCAGGAGCGACAAAGATTCCTAACTCCGCGTTGCTAGAAGAGAACGGCAAAACGTACGTTTGGCGTGTCGATGAGCAAGGCATTGTGTCTAAAGCCGCAATTGAGATGAATGACAAAAATCAAGTGTTAGCTGGGCTTAACGATGGCGACCAAATCATTATCTCGGGTGTCAGTGTAATTGAACCCGGAATTAAGGTAAGAGCGTGGATTAAGGAAAGAGGGTTGTAATATGAAAGGAATCATCTCTCTAGCGACTTTACTTTCAACGCTTTTTCTCGTTGGCTGTGGGGATAAGGCGCCAGAAAAAGAGCTCGAAACGCCACGAGTTAGAGTTACGTCATTAGCGGGAAACAAGGTGGATGACAACTTGTACTTCCCTGCGGTTGCGAATGCAGCGGATCGCTCTCATTTGAGCTTCAGAGTGACAGGAGAAGTCAGCCGCATCATGGTAAAAGAGGGCGACAAAGTCACGAAGGGTGATGTTATTGCAACGCTAGATCCCACTGACTATGAGTTGGATGTAGATAATGCGAGTGCGCGTTTTTCTGTTGTCGACAGTCAGTATCGCCGCTCACGCCCTTTGGTTGATAAAGGCCTATTAGCTAAGTCTCAGTTTGATGAAATTGCAGCACAACGACAAATCGCCTTAGCAGAGCTTCAGTTAGCCAAACTTCGTCTATCATTTACTGCCTTAAAAGCGCCCGTGGATGGGATTATTTCGCGAGTTAATATCGACCAATTCGAAAATGTTCAAGTCGGACAGCATATCGTTAATATTCACAGCTTGGAGCGAGTCGAAGTGTTGATTCAGCTTCCAGACCGCCTCTATGTGAACCAACCGCCAACGGAAGAGAGGCTCACCGCGATCAAAGCATTGGTGCGCGTGCCCAGCGGTAACGAATACAACGCGACGGTAAAAGAGTTTACGACGGAGCCCGATCCAACAACAGGTACGTTTACTGTCACACTGTCGCTTCCTATGCCGGAAGAAGAGTACATCCTAGATGGTATGGCTGTTGAGGTAACTTCTAAAGACGAGAATGTTGGGCTTGATCTCAACCTAGGAATTAATGTTCCTATCGAAGCCATTTTTAATGCGGATGGTGACGAGCTGGGGCGCGAAAACAAATTTGTTTGGGTACTGAATGACGACAATACGGTATCGCGCAAACAGGTGCGAGCAGGTAAGGCATCTAAAACGTCCATTCAAATCCTTGATGGTCTCATGCTCAAAGACAAAGTCGTGATTGCCGGTGTTTCTCGATTAAGGGATGGCATGAAAGTGGAAGTGATACAGGAAATGGCTACGCAGGAGGTCGGTCTATGAGCGATCTTAATAAATCAGTGCCTCAAAGTGATGATGATGTGACCGGTATTGCTGCGTACTTCATCCGAAATCGCGTCATCAGTTGGATGGTCGCACTGATATTTTTGATTGGTGGTATCGCCGCATTCTTTGGTTTAGGGCGTCTTGAGGACCCTGCTTTTACTATTAAAGATGCGATGGTAGTGACCTCTTACCCTGGTGCGACACCGCAACAAGTCGAAGAAGAAGTGACGTACCCAATCGAAAAAGCGATTCAGCAGCTTACTTATGTTGATGAAGTAAATTCGATTTCTAGCCGGGGATTATCTCAAATCACGGTCACGATGAAGAACAATTATGGCCCTGATGATCTACCTCAAATTTGGGATGAGTTGCGCCGTAAAGTGAACGACCTTAAAGGGACGTTGCCTCCAGGTGTGAATGAACCTCAAGTGATCGATGATTTTGGTGATGTTTACGGGATTTTGTTAGCGGTGACTGGCGACGGTTATAGCTATAAAGAGCTACTGGATTACGTCGATTACTTACGCCGAGAGCTCGAACTGGTTGATGGCGTGAGTAAAGTTTCGGTATCCGGGCAACAGCAAGAACAAGTTTTCATCGAAGTATCGATGAAAAAGCTGAGCAGTATAGGTCTTGCTCCGGATACCGTGTTTAATCTTCTTTCGACGCAAAACGTGGTTTCTGACGCAGGAGCGATCAGAATTGGTGACGAGTACATCAGAATTCAGCCGACTGGCGAGTTCCAGAGTGTGGAGGAGCTGGGTGATTTGTTAATTACTGAGTCGGGCGCTCAGGGGCTCATTTTCTTGAAAGATGTGGCGGAAATAAAACGCGGGTATGTAGAAGTACCGAGTAATGTTATTAATTTTAACGGCAGCCTTGCACTGAACGTGGGTGTTTCTTTTGCTGAAGGCGTCAATGTGGTTGAAGTCGGAAAAGCGTTTGATCATCGCCTTGCCGAGCTAAAGTACCAACAACCTGTCGGTATCGAAATCTCGGAAATTTACAGTCAGCCTAAAGAGGTGGATAAATCGGTTAGCGGTTTTGTTGTCAGCTTGGCTCAAGCTGTCGGTATCGTCATTATCGTACTTCTGTTCTTTATGGGGCTACGTTCTGGGCTACTTATCGGTTTAATCTTGCTGCTGACGGTGCTGGGTACGTTCATTTTCATGAAGTATCTCGCGATAGATTTACAGCGGATTTCATTAGGTGCCTTGGTTATCGCATTGGGTATGCTGGTGGACAATGCCATTGTTGTGGTTGAGGGGATTTTGATTGGTACTCAAAAAGGGCGAACTCGACTCCAAGCAGCGACCGACATTGTTACCCAAACCAAGTGGCCATTACTTGGGGCAACTGTGATTGCGGTAACTGCATTTGCGCCAATTGGACTGTCTGAAGACTCGACGGGCGAATACTGTGGCACTTTATTTACGGTTCTGCTGATCTCTTTAATGTTGAGCTGGTTTACCGCTATCTCGTTGACACCATTCTTTGCTGACATCTTCTTTAAAGGCCAGAAGATTAAACAAGGTGAAGGGGAAGAAAATGATCCATATAACGGGGTTATTTTCGTTATTTATAAAAAGTTTCTTCAGTTTTGTATGCGTCGTGCTTGGTTTACCGTTGTGGTGCTGATTGCGGGATTAGCGGCAAGTGTTTACGGGTTCACCTTTGTGAAGCAAGCGTTTTTCCCATCGTCGACAACGCCTATTTTTCAGTTAGATGTATGGATGCCAGAAGGAACTGATATTCGAGCAACCAACACAACGCTTAAAGAGTTAGAAAGTTGGTTAGCTAAGCAAGAGCATGTTGACCATATCACGACGACCGCGGGTAAAGGCTTACAGCGCTTCATGTTAACGTACGCGCCAGAGAAAAGTTATGCGGCTTATGGTGAGATAACCACTCGCATGGAAAACTACGAAGCGTTAAAACCATTAATGGCGAAGTTTCGAGAGTATTTAAAAGCCAACTACCCAGAAATCAATTACAAGCTCAAACAGATTGAGTTAGGCCCTGGTGGTGGTGCAAAAATTGAAGCTCGCATTATTGGCTCAGATCCAACCGTCCTTCGTACGATAGCCGCTCAGGTCAAGGACATCATGTACGCCGACCCTCAGGCAACAAATATCAGGCATGATTGGCGTGAACGAACCCAAGTTCTTGAACCTCAGTTTAACGAGAGTCAGGCACGTCGCTATGGCATTACCAAATCAGATGTCGATGACTTCTTGTCCATGTCATTCTCTGGAATGACGATAGGCCTTTACCGAGACGGCACGACGCTCATGCCTATCGTGGCTCGTTTACCTGAAGATGAACGTATTGATATTCGTAACATTGAAGGCATGAAAATATGGAGTCCAGCACAGAGTGAGTTTATCCCACTTCAACAAGTCACAATGGGTTACGACATGCGTTGGGAGGATCCTATCATCGTACGTAAGAACCGTAAGCGTATGCTCACTGTGATGGCAGACCCTGATATTCTAGGTGAAGAAACCGCATCGACATTGCAAAAACGCTTACAGCCCCAAATCGAAGCGATTCAATTACCACCAGGTTATTCCTTAGAGTGGGGTGGTGAATACGAATCTTCAGGTGATGCTCAAGAGTCACTGTTTACTACTATGCCAATGGGGTACTTGTTCATGTTCTTGATCACTGTATTCCTATTTAACTCTATCAAAGAGCCACTCATTGTTTGGCTTACCGTGCCGCTGGCGTTAATTGGCGTCACCACAGGTTTGTTGGCACTCAACACGCCGTTTGGTTTTATGGCATTGCTCGGCTTCTTAAGCTTATCGGGAATGGTGCTCAAAAATGGCATCGTATTACTGGACCAAATTGAAATTGAAATGAAGTCCGGTAAAGAGGCTTATGACGCGGTTGTTGATGCTGCGGTAAGTCGCGTCCGTCCCGTTTGTATGGCTGCTATCACGACGATCCTTGGTATGATCCCACTGTTGCCAGATATTTTCTTCAAACCAATGGCGGTTACGATTATGTTTGGTTTGGGTTTTGCGACAGTCCTGACACTGATTGTCGTGCCAGTGTTGTATCGTTTGTTCCATAAAGTGGCAGTACCGAAACAGGCTTAGTGCTACTGATATAACGATGAAAAATATCGCGCCTCTAGCTCATCAGTTAGAGGCGCTTTTTAAGGAAGAATAATGACAGAACAAAAAACGTGTGCGTGGGCGATGAATCACCCATTAGAGCGCGAATATCATGATTCCGAATGGGGCGTGCCAGTATATGACGACCAAGTCCTGTTTGAGTTTATTACTTTGGAAGGTGCGCAAGCTGGTCTTAGTTGGATCACCATCCTTAAAAAGCGCGAAGGTTACAGAGAAGCGTTCGAGAATTACGATCTAGATGCGTTGGAACAAAGAAATGAAGAACGCGCTGAATACATCGTGGAAAACTTCGATGTTGTGAGACATCGCGGAAAGATTAACTCGGTATTCAGTAATGCCAAAGCGGCCAAAGCGTTAATTGCTGAATACGGGAGTTTATCAGACGCGTTGTGGCAGTTCGTGGACGGTGAACCAATCGTCAATCAATGGCAACATATGAGTGACGTACCAGCTTCGACAGAGCAATCCAAAGCCATGAGTAAATTCCTAAAAAAGAAAGGCTTCAAGTTTGTCGGTGAAACCATCTGTTATGCTTTCATGCAAGCCGTCGGTATGGTGGATGACCATATCGTTGGATGTCCTAAAAAGCAGAATAAGTAACGTTTGGCGATTAAGCTAATGTTGTTAGTTCTGGCTATCATGAATACGTTCCAAAGCTTCGATTCGACGCCATTGAGTGGCATCGAAGCTTTGTTTTCTTAAAGAAATGATTTCTGCCTGTTTTTCGTCTTGCCCTAGAAAATCCCTATTCAGAATATTTTGACGCTGCTTTAAGTAAGTGGCGAGTTGAGTCTCAAATGATGCTCTTTGCTCATCAAGCTTTTGCAGCCTCTGCGCTCCGGCATCTCCTACCAGAGCAACACGGGCGATGTACTTGTCTTGTGAATCAAGCTGAGAAGCTTGCTCGAGCTGCTCTGCTAATGCGTTATTGCGTTCACTTTCTCGTATGTAATCCGGTTGTTCTGATAACGCTTGATTGAGAAGGTGTGCTTGACTCTCGATATCCGATGCCTGTGTTTTAATCGTCAGCTTTTCTAAAGCAAGTTGGCGAAGTCGGTTTTCTTCGTCAAACAATTGGGTTATCTGCGCCTCGCTAAAGTATTGAAGCTGTAAGTTCAGTATTGCTTCATTCAGCATGGTTAACTGTTCAAGCGTTAGGTGATTGTGCTCAAAAGGCTCTAATGCAGAGAGTGCTTGCTTGTAGGAAAGGTAGGTTTGAAAAAGTTTGGCATCAATATTCAGAGTTTGCTTTGCTAAAGTGTCATCATTGACTTCCGCTTTGATCGTATCGAGATCTTCTTCGCCCAGCCGGCTAAGAGAATATTCGAAGAAATCTTTTGGAGAAGAGACATCGGTGGCTATATCTTGCTGAGATTGCGAATGGTTAGAGGTTATCTCTTGTTGTTTGTCGCTTTGCAACAGAGAAAGCGCTCCCACGCCAAATATCGAGAGCAGGATAAAAGTGGTGAGAGCGACTTTCTTCATTGTGATGACCTCTTATAAACCTTGAAGTTTGAGACGATTTGCATGTTGGCGATAAAGCGTGACTGGATCGGTTTCAAAAAGATGATGAATACCGAGTAGACCGTTAATTTCATCCAAATGGTTCATTTGATAATCATCACGTATGACTTTGCCCAAATGTGTGCTGCACGCACCAACTAAGCCATCATTTGGCCCATCAAAGGCTAAGCCAAGTACCATCATGGCAGCGTCGGTCGGATCGAAAACGTTTGTAAAAGTGGATGATCCGGTCCATGAGTAGTAATAAACGCCATTTGAAGCCAGCAAGTCACCATTACCACATTCACTGGTAGGGACTCCCTCCGGGTAGTGTTGGTTAAACGCTAATGATCCTTCCGTGGTTAATGCTGCTAGTGAGGCTAAAGGGTCTTGGTCGAGATCAGAACCACCTGATAGAAGATTAATAAGAGTAGTTAAGCCTTGCGCCAGTTTTACCGCGAGCTGCTCACTACCCGAACCCTCAGATACGGTGCCACGAACTAAATCTGCCACTTTAGACCCTTTATTAACGCCTCCTATACTCGTAACTGATGCGACTAGGTCAGGACGGACAGAGGCAACATAGCGCGTTGTTGGACCACCATGACTGTGACCAATGAGATTGACTTTCTCTGCGCCTGTTGCTGCAAGTAAGGTTTCGACTTGAGCAAGCAGTTGCTCCCCTCGAACTTCGCTGCTATTGGTCGCGGATACCTGTGCTACATAAACTTTAGCGCCGTCTTTCGTTAAGGAATGTGGTATTCCGAAAAAGTAATCTACGCCTGCGAGGGTATCAAAACCAAATAATCCATGAACCAGAACAATCGGATACTTGGTTTGGGTATAACCCGTTGCGGCGTGTACGGAGGTTATTGGGACGGTAATTAAGGTAAAAAGCATTAGCGCTATAAATTTGAGTTTCAAAACTATCTCCTTGTGGTATGACCTCTTATGAATGATAAAAAGTAGGAGAGAAACTCTAAATTTGGAAAGCCTATTTGTGGCACATTATTTCATTCTGTGACTGCTTAATTGAAAAACAACACAAATGATTAACATTAATTAATAGTTCTGGTGAATGTTAGTTAATTCTAATTAATTCAGGGGGTTATAAAAACGCCCCGCAATGCAGGGCGATTCAATCATTGTTATAGGGAGACTTCTTTTTCAAGCATTAAGGCATTATAACGCGCAAAACCAGCCTCTAAATCAGCGATCAAGTCATTTACGTCTTCTAAGCCAATATGAATACGAACCAAAGTACCTTCAAAGTGTGGGTGAGCTACGGTTCTCAGGCTGTTAAAGCTCTTAGGTTCGTTAGCTAGAATGAGGCTTTCATAACCGCCCCAAGAGTAACCCATACTGAAGTGTTTCATACCATCAAGCAGAGCCGTCGTCGCTTTTGGATAAGACGTTTTGAGAACAAATGAAAACAAGCCGTTTCCACCTGTGAAGTCTCGTTTGAAAAACTCATGGCCAGGATTTGTTTCTAAAGCGGGATGGCGGACATGATCAACTTCTGGGCGAGAAGCGAGCCACTGAGCGACTTTTAAACTGCTTTCTGCGTGCTGTCTTAGGCGAACATCCAACGTGCGAATACCTCGAAGACCTAGGTATGCGTCGTCAGGAGAAACGCACTGACCCATCAGGTAGCTTTGTTCACGAAGCTGATCCCAATACTTTTCAGAAGCCACAGCAGTACCTAGCATGACATCTGAATGTCCAACAATATACTTAGTTGCCGCTTGAATGGAAATGTCTACGCAATGCTCGAAAGGAGAGAAGTTCACGCCTGCTCCCCATGTGTTGTCTAGCATCACGATGATATCTTGCTCGTGGGCAATGCGCGCTAATGTAGGCACATCTTGGACTTCCATGGTTATTGAACCAGGAGACTCCAAGAAAAGGACTTTGGTATTCGGCTGAATCAAGTCTCGGATACCTTCACCGATCATTGGGTCATAATAGGTGGTTTCGATGCCCATTTTCTTCATTATGGTGTTACAAAAGTCACGAGTTGGTTCGTAACAAGTGTCCACCATTAGAATGTGATCGCCAGTTTCAACGAAAGAGAGGATGGCGTTTGAAATTGCTGCCGTTCCACAAGGGTAAAGCGCGCAACCAGCTCCACCTTCAATCTCAACCATTGCGTCTTGGAAAGCAAAGTGCGTGTTGGTGCCTCGGCGACCATAAAACAATGTTTTGTTTGCACGATTAATGGTGGCTTGGTTCTTTTCTGCAACGGTATTGAATACCACGGTTGAAGCGCGTTGAACGGGTGGGTTTACAACACCATTTGTCCACTTTTTATCGCGGCCAGCGGTAATGAGTTTGGTTTTTTTTCCCTCTGACATAAAAGTTCCCTGTCTTAAATATTGCGGTTTTGAATATTTAAAACATGGACGACGTAGGTTATGCAAGGGAAAAGTCAACTATCAGCCAATAACAGCCAAGATGAACAGGTAATGATGTCGAGAGGTATCGTGTAGATAGGGAGCTAAAAGAACAAACCTCCAGCAGGATGCATGTAGCGCTGGAGGTTTTTTAGCCTGTGTATTTGAGGTATTAGAGGAGTGGGTTGAAGAGATAGAACACTCGCTCTAAGAACCGAGAAAATAGGCTCCTTTTCTCCCATTCTTCCAATACAACAGTGTGAGATTGCTTAATATAGCTATCTTGTAACCAAGACATTTGCTTGGTGAACTCTTCGTCATCAACGGCGAGGGTCACTTCGAAGTTCAGCCACAAGCTGCGCATATCCATGTTTACGGTGCCAACTAAACAGAATTGGTCGTCAATTACGACAGATTTTGTATGCAGCAAACCACCATAAAACTCATAAATCTTGACCCCTGAACTCAAGAGCTCACTATAAAAAGCGCGTGAAGCCCATTGCACCATCATAGAGTCATTTTTATGGGGAATAATGAGTTCAACGTTAATGCCTCGTTGTGCTGTCATCTTTAACGTTTCGAGTAAATCAGCATTGGGCACGAAATATGGTGTTGTGATTCGTACCGAGCGATTGGCTTGGTTTATTGCCAATGTTAATACTTGATAGATCAGATATTCCGGCATACCTGGGCCAGAAGGCACAACCTGAATAGGGTGTTGGAATTCACTCTCATCGATCTTGCATTCAGGTAGTCTTGGTAAATGACGTTCGCCAGTTTCGACTTCCCAATCCCAACAGTGGATGGCACTCAATACGTTTACCGTTGGTCCTGTAATGCGAACCATGATATCCACCCAATGCCCAACGCCACTATTTTGCTTGAAGTAAGCCGGGTCAACCAAGTTCATTGAACCTGTATAAGCAATTTCATCATCAATTACGATGATCTTGCGATGTTGGCGAAGATCAAGACGACGTAAGAAAATACGCCACATCTTCACTTCTAGCGCTTGAATAACTTCAATTCCAGCATCCTGCATCATTCGATACCAAGGACTTCTGAAAAAACGTGGACTACCTGCTGAATCGAGCAATAGCTTGACATCTACGCCGCGTTTAGCCGCTTGAATAAGCGCAGAAGCGACAGAGTCAGCCAAACCACCTGGATGCCAAATGTAGAATACCATTCGAATACTGCTCTGCGCGTTTTCGATGTCTTCAATAATGGAATGCAAAATCTCATTAGGTGATTGTTGCAGCGACAATGTATTACCGCTCAATGCGGGAAGACCAAGGCGGTTGTTACAAAGTTCATCAATTCGGTAGATGTGCCTTCCCATCGTTTCTGGGTTGTGCGCGTTACAGTCGTTAAGCTGACTGAACCACTTCTCGAATGGTGTAAACATCTCTTTTGCGCGTTCGGCCCGTTTTCTGCCTAAGTTCAGTTCACCGAAGAGGAAATAACACGCGACACCCAGAACGGGAAGGATATAAATGATCATTAGCCAAGCTAAAGACACGCTCACTGCACGGCGCTTTAAAACGACACGAATGGTCACACCTGCGACCAGTAACCAATATAGCCCGATGCCAGCTAAAGTAAGAAAGTGATAAAACTTGTCCATATACGCTCAGAGTAATATGCCCTTCTAGGATATTAAGCATAAAAGTGGGTTGGGGGAATAGATTTCCCATTTAGACGTGGGATTGACCTTATATGAGGAACAAATTTTATAACAGCTGATTCTGTTATTTTAATGTGAAAAATAAGGTCATTCTTTAACTTTTGAATAAAAAAGCAGCATTTAACCTGCGTAACTCGACACTTGTGCGATAAATGTACTTTTTTGGGGTTCCAATTTTAAAGGGGAGCTGCTTTACTTTCTAGACATAGTGCGTCGAACGCTTATTTTATAAGTGTACAATAATTTTTACATAAACTTTTTAGACGCCTATCTCTATGCATACACAACAAACTAATTTTGGAGAAAAAGCGTGGCTACAACTAATACAGCAGCACCACGTGATACGTGGGGGTCTAAACTAGGCTTCGTAATGGCAGCAGCGGGTTCCGCTGTCGGTTTAGGCAATATATGGAAATTCCCTTACACAGCGGGTGAGAGTGGCGGCGGTGCATTCGTTGCCATCTACCTTATCTTTGTTATTTTTATCGGCTTTAGCGTGATGCTGACAGAGTTCGCTATTGGTCGTAAGACAGGTCTTTCTGCCGTAGGTGCATTCAAAACAACTGACCGACGCTGGACGTTCACTGGCGTTATGGGAGTCTTCAGTGGTCTTTTGATCATGGGCTTCTACCCAGTGGTTGGTGGTTGGGCATTGGCCTACATCTTTAAAGTGGGCGGTGGTCTACTCAGCGCGCCAGAAGCAATTGGCGACAGCTTTGGCGGTTTCATCTCAGATCCGATTCAACCTTTAATGTGGATGGGTGTTTACCTGTTCCTTAACGTCATGATTGTGATGAAAGGGATTTCGGGTGGTATTGAGAAAGCCGGTAAGGTTCTGATGCCGCTTCTGTTCTTAATCCTAATCGTTGTTTCTGTTAAGGGCTTAATGCTGCCAGGTGCAATGGCTGGCCTTGAGTTCTTATTCATGCCCGACTTTTCTAAAGTCGACAGCAACGTGGTTCTTGCTGCACTAGGGCAAGCGTTCTTCTCACTTAGCTTAGGTATGGGTTGTATGATGACGTACGGTTCTTACCTGAAGAAGAAAGAGAACCTAGTTCAAACAACCGGTATGGTTACAGCGATGGATACTGGTGTCGCGATTCTTGCTGGTGTTGCTATGTTCCCAGCTATGTTTGCCTTTGGCATGGAGCCTGCGGCAGGCCCTGGTCTTGTATTTGTTGTCGTTCCTCAGCTATTTGCTGAAATGGGCGGAGTAATTGGGTTGCTATTCGCGTTGCTATTTTTCATCGGTTTGACGGTGGCGGCATTAACTTCTTCAGTATCATTATTGGAAGTTGTCGTGTCTTACCTAATCGACGAGAAAGGCATGAAGCGCTCTAACGCTGTTCTGTCTGCAAGTGCAGTTATGGCGGCATTATGTATTTTTGCGTCACTATCGTTAGGTGGAATGGGACCAACGCTGTTTGGTACCGGTGCCTTTGATATCTTTGACTTACTAACGGACAAAATCTTCTTAGCGGTTGGTGGTATGTTGGTTTGTATCTTTGCTGGATGGCGCCTAAGCCGTGCTGAGCTAGAAAAAGAGATCACTAATGACGGCGAAGTATCCTTCCCGTTATTTGGATTGTGGTACAACCTAGTTAAATACCTGATTCCTGTTGCGATTGCTATTGTTGCCTTCATGGGGATTAAGTCTGGCTTTGATAGTGGCAAAGGTGAAATCATGCTGCTGGGTATCGCAATCATTGGTCTTGCTGGCATTTTCTCGAAGAAGCTTTAGCAAAGACCTTGGGAGCAAGCCTCGATAGCTTTGTCCGGTAACTTATGTATACTGCTGGCTCCAAACGTGGAGCCAGTTTTTTATGTTCGATATTCTACATACCCATCCCGATTTTCTGATCATCAATAAGCATCCCAACGTCTCTGTTCATAAAGACGATGGCGACACAATGCTGCTGCAAGAAGTGGCTAAGCAGAGTGGTGAGCAGCAGCTCTATCTTATCCATCGCTTGGATAAAATGACATCGGGTATTCTGCTCCTCGGACGCAACGCCAAAGCGGCCAGTGCGTTATCGCAAGCTTTTGCTGACCGCCAAGTGGAAAAGTTCTATCTGGCGATTGGCTCTAAAAAGCCGAAAAAGAAACAAGGTTTGGTCGTTGGTGATATGGAGCGTTCGCGCCGTTCATCATGGAAGCTGGTCAACAGCAAAAATAACCCAGCCGTTACCCAGTTTTTCTCTCTTGCGGCAGAGCCCGGAGAGCGCCTATTTTTATGTAAGCCACACACTGGTAAAACGCATCAAATCCGCGTGGCATTAAAATCGGTTGGCTCAGGTATTGTTGGCGACCCGATTTACAATGCAGGCAATGAGGCTGATCGCGGTTATCTGCACGCATTTTCACTTTGCTTCCAATACCGAGATGAGCAATATCGCTTTGTTTGCGATCCACGAGAATACAAAGTGCTTGGTAACAAATGGCACAGTGAAACCGTCTCTCAGGGTTTGGATACTTGGCTTTCCCCCTGGGAACTGAACTGGCCTACGATCAAATAACCGTCACAAAGAAAACTAATAAGAGAACTCGATGCAAGCATCACAACTTTCGCTGTTTTTTCAGCATCTAGAAACCGAGCTCGCGCAAGCTCCGAATGAAATTCGTCGACTGTTTCATGGTCGTGGTCGTCGTTTTGAGGGCCTAGAGCAAATCACCTGTGACTGGTTACAAGGTCAGTTGATCATCAACTTGTTTAAAGAAGTCGACGACGCGTTTCTCGCTGAGCTGAAAAGCGGCCTCAATGCGTTGGCACTATCACCACTGTGGGCAGACAAGCAAGGTCGCACTATGGTTCTTCAGCACCGTTATGCCGATGGTGCGCCTTCAGAAGTGCTTGTCGGTGAATTAGACGCTCGCCCTGTCGTTGAAGAAAGTGGTTTGAAATACCAATTGGATATTGGCCGCAACCAAAACTTCGGTCTGTTTTTGGACATGCGCTACGGTCGTGATTGGGTACGCGAAAATGCGAAGCATAAGAACGTGCTTAACTTGTTTGCTTACACCTGTGGCTTTTCTGTCGCTGCCATTGCAGGTGGAGCAGATAAAGTGGTTAACGTCGACATGGCGAAAGCGTCGCTGTCTAAAGGTCGTGAGAACCACAAGCTAAATGGTCATAACATCAACCAGGTAAGCTTTATGGGACACGATATCTTTAAATCTTGGGGTAAGATTAAGAAATCTGGTCAGTATGACTTGATCATTATCGATCCGCCTTCATTCCAGAAAGGCAGCTTTGCGCTGACTAAAGACTACAAAAAGATTCTACGTCGATTGCCGGATTTGTTGGCAGAAGGCGGTCAAGTGATGGCATGTGTGAACTCACCATCTGTGACAAGCGACTTCTTGATTGAGAGCATGAAAGAAGAAGCGCCAGAGTTGACATTCCGTGAGCGTCTGGATAACCCGCCAGAGTTTATGGACGTAGACAGCGAAGCAGCATTGAAAGTGTTGTTGTTTAGCGAGAAGCAATGACGACGAAACGAAAGTTGTACCTATCTATAATACCAGCCGTTTGAGTACGGCTGGCATCTCCGCGATACCCCGTCAATCTGAATAGCGAGACGCGAGTGTGATTCAGAGTCTATTATCAGAGTGAGTTATTCCTAACACGCTGATTTTAGATTCCTGACCTCGCTTAGGCTCGTCGGAATGACGGGAAACAATAAAAGATCGATACCAGCAGCATTAACCGATCTGCACTTCAAGATCCGCTTCGATGGTTGATGAGCAGGCGAGCACATAGCCTTGTTCAATTTCTTCTGGCGTTAATGTTTCTAGGCTGGTGGAAGAGATGCTGCCTTGACGAACCTTGCATTTGCACGAGCCACAAATGCCGCTACGACAAGCGACGATTAATGGTAAACCTGCGCCTTCAAGCACATCGGCCAGTACCTGACCTTTTTGCGCATCGATGGTTTGAGCAAAGTCAGGAACAGAAACACGAACAACTTCATCGGAGACCGATGTTTCTGCGCCAGTCGCTGGCGTAAAACTCTCTTGGTAGAAGTTCGTCATCTCAAAACCAAGGTCATTCAAATAGCCGTGAACATCTTGCATAAACTGGCTTGGACCACACAGGTAAACGGTGCGCTGTTTGAAATCAGGAACAAGCTCTTTAAGCCAGTCGGCATTCAAACGACCTTGTGGATGCGATGTTCCTTCGCGGTTTTTCAGCAACAACTTTAAATTGAAGTTGGGATATACGGCGTCTAACGTTTCTAGCTGATCGTAGTAAATCGTCTCTTCTGGGCTGCGTGCAATATGAAGAAATGCGATGTCCACATCGTTGTCGTTTTCATCTTGATTACTCAGCCAGTGCTTTGCCATCGAAAATACGGGCGTGACGCCGCAACCTGCACTGATAAGCAAGGCTTTTGTTTCGCCATCACGTAACACGGGTGGATGGTCGATGCAGTTAAATTCGCCTGCTGGTGGTAATGCTTGAACAGTATCACCGAGCAGCAGCGAGTCAACGATGTAGTTCGATACTTTACCGCCAGATACTCGTTTGATTGTGAGTTGAAGGTGATCGTCTTCATTGATCGAGCTGATTGAATAGGCACGAAACTCCATTTTTCCATCAATTTCGACGCCCAAGTTAATAAACTGGCCAGGCTTAAACTGAAACAGAAGTGATTCGGTTAGTTCGGCCAATTTGATGCTGACGGTGTCGTGTGTTTCGAAGTATTTGTCGATGCAACGGAGTGTGACGGGTTGGTTACCTTGCCATTCAAAAAACATAACAATCTCTTTGGTTGTGGCTATTTTGGTTCGAAATAGATAGCGCCTCCGCGTAAGGAGGCGCGAACAAGCAAGTTTATTAAGCTGCTAGGATGGCTTTTAGATCATCCTGAACATTGCCAATACTGCGCATATCGAACTTCTCTTGGATGATGGCGATTAGGTTTGGCGTTAGGAATGCCGGTGCAGTAGGGCCTGTGTAAATGCCTTTCACGCCCAATGCAAATAGCGTTAGCAAGATAACGATCGCTTTTTGCTCGAACCAAGAAAGCACAAGCGTGAGTGGTAGTTCATTGATATCACAGTCAAACTCTTTCGCCAGTGCAAGTGCAAGCTGGATTGCAGAGTAAGCATCGTTACATTGGCCCACATCCAATAGGCGAGGGATGCCGTTGATATCTCCGAACGTATTCTTATTGAAGCGGAACTTACCACACGCCAAGGTCAGGATTAGCGTGTCTTCTGGTGCTTCAGCCGTAAAATCGGTGTAGTAGCTACGTTCCGCTTTATCACCATCACAACCGCCGACTAGGAAGAAGTGCTTGATGTTGCCTTGCTTCACTTGGTCGATAACCGCAGGGGCGGCGTTCATCAGTGCATTTCGACCAAAACCAACCGTGATGTGGTGTTCGATTTCATCGTGTTGGAAACCGTCTTGCGCTAGAGCACATTCAATCACTTGGCTAAAATCATCGCCTTCGATGTGAGCCACACCAGGCCAGCCAACAATACTACGAGTGAATAAACGGTCTGCGTATTGACCCACATTTGGATTCAACAAGCAGTTTGACGTCATTACGATTGCGCCAGGGAAGTTTGCGAATTCTTTCTGCTGGTTTTGCCATGCGCTGCCGTAGTTGCCGACAAGATGAGGGTATTTCTTCAGCTCAGGGTAGCCGTGTGCAGGTAGCATTTCACCGTTGGTGTAAACGTTAATGCCTTTGCCTTCAGTCTGTTGCAGGATTTTTTCTAGGTCATGCAAATCATGGCCAGAAACAAGAATACATTTGCCTTTTACTGGCTTGACGTTCACCGTGGTTGGTTCTGGATGGCCGAAAGTCATTGTTTCACCTTGGTCGAGCATTTCCATCACTTTGTAGTTCATCAGGCCGATGCGCATTGAGCAATCAAGTAGTTCACCAAGATCTTCAGGGTCTGTACCCAACCACGCCATGATTTCATGGTATTCGGCATAGATATCGTTGTTGGTTTGCTCAAGAACACGTGCGTGCTCCATGTATGCTGCGGCACCCTTAAGGCCGTATAGGCAAAGTAAGCGTAGGCCAATAACATCTTCATGTACTTGGTCCTTACCACGGTTAACCGCGACTTGAGGAGCAAAAGCTAAGATTGCTTCTGCGCTATTTGGTAGCTCAAAGTGAGCAACAACAGGAATGTCAGCAACTTCGGTATCGGCGAGTGTTGCAGCAGACATTACTTGCTCTTTTAGCAATGCTTTGTACGTTGCCGCTTGAGAAGTTAGCTCTAGGACACGTTCAGGGTCAAAGTTTACGTTCGTCAATGTAGAGAAAAATGCCTTTGGTGCCCATTGGTTGATTTCATCGTTAATGATGTTGAATTCAAGTGCTTTTGATGCCCAAAAAGAAACCCCTTGCAGTGTGTAAACCAACACGTCTTGAAGGTCAGATACTTCAGAAGTTTTACCACACATACCTTGTGCAAAAGAACAACCTTTAACAGCAGGGGTTTGAATTGTCTGTTCACATTGAATACAGAACATATTGGGTTCTCCAGTGATTGTTTTAATAGTCGTGATGTTGACCACTAGAGAGCAGAATGCGTGCCAATTATTATCTTGTTGATTTTTAATGATTTTATTTGTTTTTGATAGGGCGAGTGATGTAATTAAGACAACGTAAATGATGTCTTAATTACATCGGCTTCTTGTGGTTGGTTATTTATTGATCCCGAGCTTTTTACCCATTCGATATAAGTTCCCGCGATCCATTTGCAAAAACTCCGCTGCTTTTGCCCAAACGCCACCAGTTTGGCTTAAAGCATGTTCAATTAAATCACGTTGATAGCTTTCTATCAGTTCTCGCATTGGTTGGCTTTCTTTGGGTAAATAATGCGATGTGTTTTTTACATCACCGAGAGCCAATGAGGTGTCGAAATGGTTAAGCATGATCGTGCTTGCGCCTTGTTGAATGGCGTGCAAAGCCGCGCGCGTTAAAGTATGTTCGAGCTCGCGCACGTTTCCGTACCAAGGTGAAGATTCC
The DNA here is from genome assembly GCF_033337345.1 of Vibrio sp. YT-18. Lineage (NCBI taxonomy): Bacteria > Pseudomonadati > Pseudomonadota > Gammaproteobacteria > Vibrionales > Vibrionaceae > Vibrio > Vibrio sp. YT-18. The sequence continues at coordinate 85,396 of NZ_JAWOQO010000010.1, forward strand.
AATTGAGTCAACACTTTAGGATGAACGTGCAGATTGGGTGCATTGAATTGTTGGCGTACTTTTTCCAACAAATATCCTGCTAAAACGGGAATATCCCCTTCACGGGCACGCAGTGGGGGGACTTGGATTGGGAACACGTTCAAACGGTGGAAAAGGTCTGCTCGAAACGTGCCAGATTCGACCTCTTTTTCTAATTGTCGATTGGTCGCGGCGATGATGCGCACATTGACCATCAAATGCTGATCGCTACCTACACGTTGCAGCTCGCCTTGCTGAATTACGCGCAGCAATTTTGCTTGCAAAATCAAAGGCAGTTCGCCCACTTCATCAAGGAAAATCGTTCCACCGTCTGCCAGTTCAAACTTACCGGCACGGTGGCTATTAGCACCTGTAAATGCGCCTTTGACATGGCCAAACAGTTCACTCTCAGCCAGACCTTCTGGTAAAGCCGCACAGTTGACGTAAATCATCGGCTTATCGCTACGATGAGATTGCGCGTGTACCGAGTGCGCGACCAGTTCTTTACCAGTTCCGGTTTCTCCTAAGATAAGTACCGCGTAATCTGATTGAGCAACAGTCGCAATGTTGTTTCGTAACTGGTTGATCTGCGGACTCAAACCCACCATTTCGCCATGTTGAGAACGGGCTTGCTGGATAAGGGTTTGAGTGACGCTTTTTTGCTTCTGGTTTTGCGCTTTGAGCGCTTTTAACTGAGCAATGTTACGCAATGTCGCAGCGGTCAAAGCCGCAAAGGTTTCGATAGCGACAGGATCGATGCCATCAAACGCGCCCACCGTTAGTGCATCCATCGTTAGTGCGCCAACAAGTTGGCCTTCGACATACAAGCTAAAGCCCATGCAATCGTGAACATCAATGCATTGGTCTTCAGTTAATAGTGTGCCGTCGAAAGGATCCGGCAGTGAACAATCGGCATCGAAACGCACCGGTTCACGGCTATGAATAATGGCATCTAAGCGAGGGTGCGCCTTGGGGAAATAGCGACGACCTAGGACTGAGCTGGATAAGCCTTTTACCGCGACAGGAGTTAGAAACCCATCCTCATCGAAGATAAACAGGCAGCTCGCATCACATGGGAATACTTGCGCGACCCCATCAATGAGATTTTGATATTGCTGCTCGTGAGAGCGATTTGAGCTGAGGTTTAGCGCGATATTAAGGAGTACGTGGTCAACAGTCGGAGTCATAACAAGCCCAAAGTTATCTGGAATGGGCTCATGCTAGCAACTTGATGTCATTTGAACATCGAAAGGTGTGGGAGATTGATGTTCCATTGACGACGATCAAGTTTGATACGAAAAGAAACGCGCAAGTTAACAAGCCAGTGATGTAAGCTTGCGCGGGTTAGGTGTTTGAATTAAAGCAGGCCAAAGGTTTGGTTCGTCCGAATTAACGAGGAACGACTCTGGCGTCATTACCAGAAACATTGATTTGGACCGCTTGGCCTGGTTGGAAAATCATGTTTGGATTTGCTTCTTGAACAATAGAGATAATCTTTCCGTCCTCTAAACGAATGGTCAGATTCACGCCATTTCTTTTCGCGGTTGCTTCAGCCGCTTTGCTGCCTGCATAGCCACCCAATAGACCACCACCAATGGCAGCGATATCCGAGCCAGAACCGCCCCCAACTTTTGAGCCTAAGATCCCGCCCACGGCAGCACCAGCGATGGTGCCAATGGCATTGGATTGGGTAGAGGCATCAATGGTTACGGGTTCTACTTTTTCTACTGTGCCGTAGTAAACCTGCTGAACTTTGCGAGTGTCGGATGAGCCGTATGCATCTCCGTACGGGTTAGGTGAGCTACAGCCGCCAAGCACGAGCGCACAAGTAATGGTGAGCAACATGCCTAAATTAATCTGTTTTTTCATATAGCCTCCGAATGGTTTCTTCATTCAAAGAGTATATACCCCAATTTAACCTGCGTTTTGGTGCTTTATAAAACAGTGGCTTAGCGGCTTGTCCCTTAAGGAAACGCGATTGTCTAAGCAGTATTAATGATCGTTAAGCGTATGAAACCCTGAATAAATACGTGTAAAAGTAGTAAACCAGCATGCCGCGCCAAAGATATACGCGATGACGGCAAAGTGTTGCGGTAGCAAACAAAATAAAACCAAGCAGCCAATGGTTTCTGTACCTTCGGTTAAGCCGCTCATGTAGTAAAGCGATTTGTTTTTATATACCGGATTATCGATGCCTTGTTTTCCTGCCATGATGGCAAAAGCCAAAAAGCTACTACCAGTGCCGATGAAGGAAAAAATCAAAAATGCGCCTGCAACGGCATTGTGCTCTGGGTTGGCAAGCACAAAGCCAAAAGGAATCAACGAATAGAACAAAAAATCTAAGCTGATATCAAGAAAACCACCCGCATCGGTAATGCCTTGAATCCTCGCCAGTGCACCGTCTAACCCATCACAGATTCTGTTCAGCAAAATAAACAGCAACGCCAACAAGTACTGTTCGGTGATCAAAGCCGGCAGGGCAAAACAGCCAAGTACAAAACCAAACACTGTCGTCTGATTTGCAGTGATACCACATTTATCGAGATATTTCGCACTGAGTGCCAGCGGTTTGCGGATGAGCTTTATACTCAGGCTATCAAGCATGATTTGTCTCCCACGGCCAGTTTAGGCAGCTGCTGCCATCAGGAATATCGTCTTCATCGTGCGTTACCATCAAAGTAGGGATGTTCGCTTGCTGCAATTGTTCGACCACCCAATTGCGAAATTGCACGCGCAGGTCTTTATCCAGCTTGCTATAGGGCTCATCAAGTAGCGCAACTTTTGGCTTTGCTAGCAGCATACGAGTCAATGAGATACGGGCACGTTGCCCTCCCGAAATTTGGTCAGGAAAGGACTCTGCTAGTTTGGTCAATGAAATGTTCTTCAGTGCTTGCATAGCGTGAGCTTTACGCTCTTCACCTTTGATTGAGTTTGGTAGCGCGAAGGCAAGGTTCTCCCACACCGTTAAATGAGGGAAGAGCAAATCTTCTTGGAATAGAATACCGACCTGACGCTTATGGGCAGGGAGGGCATCCAACTTTTCGTTATCAAGCGTAATGGATCCAGAGTAGTTGAACTCGGCGGATAGGTGCCCGGCAATGGCATCCAACAAAGTGGATTTACCACAACCGCTAGGCCCCATCAGGGTAACGATTTCACCTTTTTCTACGGTCATGTTGAACGCTGAAAAAAGCGCGTCGCCATTGGTTTTACGGATGGCGAGGTTTTCGAGACAAAGACTCATTCAGTAGTAAACCTTTTATAGACAAGCGGCGATACTTCCTGTGCAAGTGGCTAAGCAGTATCGCAAAAGAAAAGAACAAGAATGGCAGCAGAGCTTGCCAAATGGCGTAAATAGCGGTGACACGTCGGTCAAAACCACTGGATAGTGCAACGGCTTCGGTTGTGATGGTGCTAATGCGCCCAGCCCCTAGCACCAATGTTGGTAGGTATTGCGCCAGGCTGACACTAATACCGACAGCCCACGCGAATGCAATTGCAGGCAGGAGGATTGGCAGTTTCACTTTTAACCAAGCTTGCATCGGTGATTTACCCAAGCTGAGTGCGACGCGAGTTAAGCCGTTATCGAAGCTGCGCCACGGACCGTCTAGCGAGAGGTAAATAAATGGGAACGCAAAGAATACATGCGCCCAACATACCCAAAAGAAATACGCATTACTGTTTAAGTACAGCGTCACTACTTGCATACCGAATAGCACGGATAGCTGAGGAATCAGCATTGGGATGGCGATGATGTAACCGGGCACCTGCCAGCGATAACGGAGACGATACTCATGTGCTATTAAAGCAAGAACTAGCGCGACAGTCGCGCTGATTAGGGCGATTGACATACTTTGTTCTAGAGTCCCTAGAATACTGTGCCATTCGTATTCCCAAAAACGCAGGCTGTAACGGCTTGGGAGCAAATCTGGAAAGCGCCAACGTTGGGCAAAGCTCCACAGCACCATGAGTGGAATCATTAGAAGTGCAAGTAGCGCGACCAGTGAAAATAGGGTTTTACCGGGTAAACGAAACCCGTTTCGACCAGAGTACTGCCAGCGTTTGAAGCCTTTGGTAATACACCATTCCATTAAGCGTGCAAATCCAATCAAAAGGCTAGCGATCGCAAACAGTATTACTGCGCCAGCGGCAGCTCTTGGTAGGAGCGATAAATCTGGATCGTTAAACCATTGCCATACCAAAACCGCAAACGTGGGTGGGTTGGTAGGGCCAATAATCAGGGCGACATCGACAACGGACAAACTGTAAGCCAATACCGCCAGCATTGGGAAACGAAGTTTTGCTAACCATTGCGGAAATACGCATTTCCACCACGCTTGCGCGGAACTGTAGCCCATCGAGTGACTGACTTTTTCAACCTTATCGACTTTCAATTGCTGAAGGATCGGAATACTCATCAACAATAAAAACGGCACTTCTTTAATCGCAAGCATGATGATCAAACCGAGTGCATGTGGGTCCTTAATCAGCAATGCTAAGTCATTCACCGTTTGTGCATTCGGGTCGTAACCAAACAGTTGGTTGAGAACACGAACGCCCATACCAGTTGGGGCAAGCAAGAACGCAAAGCCAATTGCAAACGCGACGTGCGGCATAGCGAGAAGTGGGGAAAGGCTAACTTCAATTTTTCGCCAAAACTTGCTGCCCCAAGACGCCTGTAGAATGGCAAACGTGATGAAGCAAGCCAAGTAGCTACTGAAAATGGCGGAGTAGAAAGTAAGCCCGATGGATGTCCAAACACCTTCCCAATCAAAGACGGCATTGAAGCCATCAAAAGAAAAGTGGTGTAGACCGATAGGAGGTACATAACCGAGCGCAGAGACCACCACTCCAAGTAGCCCCGGAATGGTAGGCAAAATACAAACTGCGATAATGACTAAATACAGCGCTCTTAACATGGATTCTTACTAATTCCCGTAGCGTTTCAACCATTCTTTTTCCAACGCCGCTTGCCAACTTGGATGTGGCTCAGCGATAGATTTGAATTGTTGAGTGTTTTTGGCCGAACCAGTTAGGTATTGGTTGCTTAGTACCGAAGGGTCGCCCCAGATGTTTAGGTTACCTTTGCGAGACTGTGCTTCAGGGCTCAATAAAAAGTTTATCGCAACTTGTGCACCAGCACTGGCATTTGCGTTCCAAGGAATCGCTAAAAAGTGGATATTTGAGAGTGCTCCTGCGTCCATTGCGTACGCTTTGGTGCTCTCTGCAAGATTACCGCTCGACTGCGCAGAGAAAACCGCGTTCGGGTTAAAGGTAATCGCCAGGTCAGTCTGACCATCATCTAGTAGCTGAAGGGTTTCTGCTGTACCGCCTGGAAACTGCTTACCACCGCGCCAAGCGACTTTATGGAACTCATCTAGATAAGACCACAGCGGTTGAGTGACTTGTTCAAACGTGTCATCGGTAACTGGTTGTTGCAGCTCAGGGGCGTTGTTAGACAGTTCAATGAGTAATGCTTTGATAAAGCTTGTGCCATGAAACTCTGGTGGTCGAGGGTAAGTCAGGCGATTCGGGAACGCTTTTGCATAGCTCAGCATTTCTGAGAATGATTTTGGAGGGTTATGGAGGGTTTGCTCGTCATGGATAAACACTAATTGTCCTACTCCCCAAGGTGCTTCTAGACCTTCTGTTGGCTCGGAGAAGTCCACATCAATTGGTAGAGATTTATCCACATATTGCCAGCTTGGCAAACCTTCGACAAAAGGACCAAATAGCAATTGGTTATCCTTCATTGATTTGAAGTTTTCGCCATTGATCCAAACCATATCAACACTACCACCGCTGTTTTTGCCTGCTGCTTTTTCTGCGATAAGTCGAGTAGTGGTCTCAGAAATATCAGTTACTTTAACGTGGTTTAGCGTCACGTTATAACGTGATTTTAGCTCTCTACTCGCCCACTGTATGTAGCGATTAATTTCTTGGCTCCCGCCCCAAGCATGAAAGTAGACGGATTGCCCGTCGGCTTGCTGTTCGATTTTTTGCCATTCGCTATTCACTGATGAATCGGCAAAAGAAGGTGTCGCAAAAGTCGTGGCTAAAATGCCAATGCTGCTGAGTAGCTTTTTCATATCTATTCCGTGTTATGTCTTTTGGTGCTTGCTTTCGTTTCTATTGATGTTTTCGCAAGTCGTTCCGCTCTGTTACAAGGATAGTAATTCATCTCTCTCTATTATCAATGCCAATCCCAAACGGAATCACTCATTGATTCAAAGAATTACTCTCAATGTGAAGCAAAACGAAGAAAGGACAAATTTGGTGTCATTTTAGGAGCGGACCGTTTGTTTGAGGATATTCTTTCAAGTAATTGAAAATTATTGTCCCCAGAGATATGAATAGGTTGTTTTACAGAGCAAAATTGATGTCTAAAGCATGGAATTGAGGGCGAAAAGAGAAAGAAAGTTGGCCATTTAAATGACTTTAGCATGCATGACTAACGATTCATCGATATAAAAAAGCAGCCGTCTGGCTGCTTTCAAAATACTATTTGGTTTACTTAGTTGGGATTAGTTTACCCAGTCACGTAGTGTAAACGTCAATTCGTGATCGGCACTTTTCAGAACAAGACCATCTTTAGTTAGCGTGATATCGCTCCAGTTAGATAGTGTTTGTGTCATTGCGTTTTCGATCTTCATTTGATCTTCCATACACATCTTCATGGTCATGCCCATTTTTTCGATGCGTAGTTGGTTGTTTTTCAGCTCGGCTTGACCGAAGAAGTTGTTACAACCTGCGTTGCCGTTTGCGGTTAGATTTTCACCGATTTCTAGGCGAGCAGCTTTTTGGTGTTCGTCTAGAACGATATTTTTGCCATCAACTTGAACAAGTTCCCAGTTGTGGTGCTGCAAATCTTGAGCCGTTATTTCTTTCACATCATCACCGTTGCTAGCACAAGCAGTCATAAGAACAGGGAGAGAGATTGCTGTAACTAACGTTTTTAGGCTAAGCTTCATTTTATAGACTCCGTTTTTATAAACGCGGTAAGTATAAGTAATAAAACACTGTTTTTGTCAGCATAAGGTTATGGTTTCGTATGTTTTTGACATAACGAAGTATATAGCAGATTTTGTTGCTGACTAATCTTCTCATTATTTAAACTAGGCCAATACGCCCTAATATGGAAAGAGCGGTTTTAGTATGGAGCAACTGGAGTTTTTTACTGTCCCAAGCCCTTGTGTTGGAGTATGTACCTCCGATGAAAAAGGGTATTGCAAGGGGTGTATGAGAAAGAGAGAGGAAAGGTTTAATTGGCTTAACTTAACCCCCGCTCAGCAGTTGCACGTTATTAAGTTGTGTCGTCAAAGGTACAGAAGAAAGATGTTGGCGGGGAAGACGAAGCCAGAACAGCTTCAAGATGAGTCATCGCCTCAACAAGACTTATTCTAGAACTCTTGTTCAATCAATGGGTTTACGCTTTCGGTTCTGATTAGGCTTTTACATATTCCCGGTCCGGCAAGGTGTCCTTTAAGAACCGGGAATCTCCTATCCATTTTCCCTATAGAGCGGTAATTGGCGTTATTTCATCGACCAACGGTCGCTAACCCAGCCTCCCGCTTGTTCGTCGAAGTGATTTCCTGAAAATCGATGATTGAATTCAACATCTAATTTACTTGTTGGGCGTTCATCCATCAGTTGATGAATATATCTCGCCATAGGATCCGTACAAGCTTCACGCTCTCTACGGGTAACTACTTCTTTGATCATTTGGAGTCTGTAGCTATTGCTGGCTCGTTTCATTTTTGACCTCCAGAACTCGATGGCAGCAGTTTGAACACATTGACGTCCAGATCGCTGCTCATTAGTGTGCGCGTGGAGGCACATCACCATCGTTTGAAGTCCAAAGACAAATTGTTTGAGAGCAGTGTTTGTAACGCCATTCACATCTTTCTCAGAATCATTGACTATGCGATTAAAAATGTTTCGCGAAATTTAGCCGATGAACCTGCATATTTAAAAGACCTTATCAAACATAGAAGCCCAACACAGGGGCGTCAATAACACAAATGAACAATTTTTGAACATATTGTGAAGGTGGAGAGTTTTCAGTAATTTATCGAAAATAAAAAACCGAAGCACAAAGCTTCGGTTTTAAGGAAAGCCCTGACGAAATTGCTTGTAAAAGCTCTTAGCGCCAGGGGTAAGGTGTTGAGTATTAGCTACCAGTTGCAGGACAACCTTTTACTGGTTGGCCATTACTGAAGTACTTGATGTTCTCTAAGTTCTTGTTGTAGTTATCCGCAGAGATTTGTGGGTTGTTTACGAAGAACTCGCGCAAAACGTATGCATCGGTTAGCTGTGTAGATTGAACATCGATAATTGGATAGTTATCGCCACCAGCAGCACTGAAGCTGATTACAGAGAATGTGTACGTTGCGTCTAGATCGAAGCCTTTATTGTTAATATCGGTAATGGTTACTGAGCCAGCATCACAATTTACATCTAAAGTGATGTTATCTAGTTGAGCGTAAGCACCAGACCCTGCAGATTTCGTCGCAACCACGTCTAGGTATTCTTTAACTTCTTTACCTGTCATAGTTGCTTTAGTCACGAAGTTACCAAATGGCTGAACCGTTAGTACGTCACGGTAAGTGATATCACCATCTTGGATTGAATCACGCACGCCGCCAGAGTTCATCACACCAAAGTCAGCATTTACCGTTTTGTAAGTACGGTATGCCTCGCCGAGTAGGTGACCTAGGTTAGTTTGTTGAGAGCGAACTACGTTACGATCACCTTCTAACTTACCCGTCGTATTAGAAATCTTCTCATCTAATAACTCTTGACCTTGTTGTTGGTATGGCAGTAGTAACGCTTTTACTGTTGCATCTTGTTGAATTCGTTCACCGATAACTTCATCGTTTTCGTCTAGAAGGTTTACAGGAATCAGTGCGTAGTTTGCTAAGTGAAGCTTGCCGTCGTAGTATTCGAAGTCTGCACGACCCACATATTTACCCCACTCATGCGCTTGCATAATCCAAGTACCTTTTTGTTGGTCTGGGGCACAATCATCCCCAGGTTTGAAATCAGCATACTCATTGGTACCTGGTTCCATACATACAGGGTTTTGCGAGTGACCACCGATGATAGCGTTTAGCTGTCCTTCTTCAAGAGAGCGAGCGAGTTTAACGTCACCTGGTGCTTCACTACCGTTTTTGCCATCTTCGTAGTGACCCATGTGCGTCGTTGCAAATACTAGGTCTACCTTTTCGTTCTCTTCGATTTCATTCAGTACCTTTTTGATTTCTACTTGAGGGTCTTCGAAGTGGATGTTTGATACGTTGTCTGGATTGACTAGCTTCGCAGTGTCTTGCGTTGTTAGACCAATAACAGCGATCTTAAGGCCGTTGATAGTAAATACTTTGTAAGGGTCGAAGTAACGCTCGTTTGTATCTTTTTTATAGATATTCGCAGCCAGCATAGGGAAGTCAGCTAGCTCGGCTTGCATATCGAGAATATCTAGTGAGTTATCAAATTCGTGGTTACCGACAGCCATTGCATCGTAACCAAGTAGGTTCATCCCTACGAAGTCTGGAACCGCATCTTGCATGTCTGATTCTGGTACGCCGGTATTAATATCACCGCCAGATAGCAGAATGGTTTCACCGCCTTTTGCTTCGACTTCTGCGCGGATAGATTCGATTAAAGTGTGACGCGCAGCCATGCCGTATTCGCCGTCGCTGTTATGCCAAAAGCGACCATGGTTATCGTTAGTGTGGAGAACGGTGAACTTAGTACAAGAATCTGCAGTCTCGCAGGTTACTGGAGAATTGTCGCTGTCTGAGCCGCATCCTGCTAGCGCAGCGCCCACTGCCACTACCAAAAGAGATTTGGAAAACTTCATAAGGGATCCTTTCTTTGTGATTTTGTTATTGTTACGGCGTGAAATATACGGAATTAATGTGAAACTTTAGTGATCTATCTCTTATTTATACTTCTATCGGAGAAATGAATTAATAAGCCTGCAAACTACGTCTATAAATAAACAGAATTGGTATTTAGTATTTATTTTATATAGCTAGCTCTATTTTTTGTGAGGTAGTTAATTGAATGTGTGTTGTTTGTGTGAATCAATGCGCATTTTTGCGAAGTATTACGCTGATTTTGGTGATAATTTTGCCAAGTTTATGTTTTCCCTAATAGGTATGACACAAATCGTTATAAATTTTCGCTCTAATGATGAGGGGCTCGGTTTGTATGCATAATGAACAGCACAGAATTGAAACTCATTTGATTATGGCTTTATTCTGCCTAACTCTATCAAAAATTGTATTTATCTCTTTACTATAATTGCGATCGTTTAGAAACCTTATGCTTTAGGCATCGTTTATTTATCCTCATCCGATACCTTATCGTGCTTATTCCGCATTTGACACTCGAGTGTTTAAACAAATAGATTCAACCTAATGAGTCAAAATGAAAAGTAAATAATGGATCGTTCTTCTTCGAATATTATGATGTGAACTATCATTTAATTAATGAAAATGAAATGGATTAATGTAAAGCGTTGCGACTGTAGCTGTTATCTTTGAGCTTTGGTTTAAAGGGTAGGGTTAAAAGAATTTGTAAGTGGTGAACGCTAATAAAGGATGCTTATGAGATACACAGTAAGGGACGCACTCAAAAAGGAAGCAGCCCAAATCGCCAAGATACACGTTGATTCTTGGCAGGTGGCGTATAAAGGATTAATGCCAAAGAGCTACATAGAGCAGTTTACGATTGAGCGTCGAGAAAGGATGTGGGCACGAGTGATGACGGAGCAACTGGCCCAATTGATCGTAGTTGAGAGGCAAGGAGAAATTGTTGGCTTTTTAAGTTACGAGTTACCTAACCACACCAGCGAAGATAAAACGGCATTAGTGACATGTTGCTACGTTACGCCGCTACATTATGGGCAAGGAGCAGGAAGTGCACTGTTAGATGAGTTAGAGACACGTTTGCTCTCTACGTCAGTTATGCAGATCAGTTTGAAAGCACTGGATACTAATCAACAGGGGCTTAACTTTTACAAGAAGTGTGGTTTTGTGCGTACTGGAGAGGAAGAGTCGGAAGTGATTGAGAGTATGACGCTGACCGATCTCACTTTAGTGAAGTATATTGCCCGCTCATAAATCAAATGCTATATGCTAAATATAGTAAAACCCCGGAGGTGGTAAGACTCCGGGGTTTTGAAATTTTTTAGATGTCTCGGTTGGTAAGTCCGATTATCTTTTATGCAAAAGGTTTGGATTTAATCCGATTAATTCCTTGGTAGGGAATTAGATGCGGATGAAGTCCATGTGTTCAACTTTTGGCTTGAACGCGTGACGTTGAACGTCTTGTGGCTTAACTTTAACTTCTTTGCCATCGATAACTAGAACGATGCCTTCGTAGAATTCAGGCTTGTCCATTTGGTTTACGATGTCGTCGTGGTTAAGAACGATAGCTACTGCTGCTGCTTCACCGCCGTATACAACTGCAGGGAATTTGCCAGCGTGACGTAGGCGGCGGCTCGCACCTTTACCTAGTTCAGTACGTACTACTGCTTCGAATTTCATAGTATTTACTCTCAAATTAGTAAAAATCAAATGTTCACAATCAACAATGCGACCTTGTTGTTCGTGGTAAAGCTTGAAACAGGAACTGTTCAAGCGAGCGCGGATACTATCATTCCAATTATAAATGGGCAACCCAAATCGTATCCAAATCAACAAAAAGGTATGATTTAGCGGGGTGGAAGGCTATCCCTTTTAACGCTTTGCTTGGATTTTGTTCACATCGACTTCATTTTCATCGGTTTACTGATCATGGTCCGAAAAACAAAGTTTATGTGTTATATGCTTTATGTTCGGCTGAGATGTAAGACTAAAGATGCTTTTAATCCACCTAAAGCGCTTGTATCCAATGTTAACTGACCTCGGTAACTGTGTGCCATTTCACTGACTATGTTTAGACCAAGACCTGAGCCAGGGGTTGTTTCATCCAATCTAACTCCTCTCTTGATTACTTGACTCAGTTTCTCTTTAGGGATGCCTGGCCCATCATCTTCAATAATGATGTGTATATTTTCCTTATCCTGAGAGGAGTGCACACGAATCATGCTGTTGGCCCACTTATAGCCATTTTCTAGCAAGTTACCTAGCATTTCATCGAGATCGGTCTGCTCTACTGCTACATTCAGCTCTGAATCAAGTTCATTAATTAAGGTAATGCTTCGGCTCGCATACACTTTATCAAACGCCATTGAGATAGCATCCACACGATCTGCTGGGTTCGACTTCACTGATAATATGTTCATCGATCCGGCCATACGGGCACGACCCAAATGGTAATCGATATGGTCTTGTATTTGATTGATTGGAGCTCTGAGACGGGATTGTGCCTCAGGTTCTAACGTCTGAACTTCATTTTTTAGAACAGAAAGTGGCGTTTTAAGTGCATGAGATAGGTTACCTGCATGATTGCGAGCTCTCTCTAGTAATTCTTGGTAATGGAACAGCAGAGCGTTGAGGTCGAAGATTAGAGGAGAAATCTCTTTTGGGTAGGTTTCTTCTAGACTCTTTTTATTACCAGACTTCAGCTCGGCTAATTCTTTTTGTAGCTTTGTAAGCGGACTCAATGACCAAGCAATTTGCAGTAAAATGACGGTAAGTACGCCCGCGAATAATAAACCCAAAATAAGCCAAAGTTGGCCGATTAACGTTTGAAGGGTATTTTTAATGGGCTCTTCGTCAATACCAATAATAATGTGAATAGGACCATCGTAATCAGGAAGATACAGTGCTTTTTCTAGCGTAATTAGTTTTTCGCCTCTTGCTCCATACGCATCTTTATCCAAACCTTTGTATTCGATTTTTTTGTCCCACAACGAACGAGAACGTTCGAGGCTTGCCTCTGTAGAGGCACTCCAATACAAACCACTGTAAGGTCGGTTAAATCGAGGGTCTGATAGCTGAGCTGCGAGTGAAAGATGCCCGGTGTTATCGACTTCTAACTGTGCGGCGACTTCATCCATAAAAATGCTGAGCTGTGAGCGAGTGTCATCAACCATATAGTTGTAGACCTGCGTCGGTATCGTCACACCAGCGGCGAGGATCATTGCCGTTAACCAAACGATCGCCGCTAAAACGAGGCGACTTTTGATACTCAGTCGTTTTATTGCGTTCAACGGTAGCCTGTTTCTATTCGGCATTTAATTGGTATCCCAACCCTCGGACAGTTTTGATGATCTTTGGTGCGATTTTTTTGCGAATTCGGCCGATAAAAACTTCGATTGTGTTGGAGTCACGATCAAAGTCTTGTTTGTAAATGTGCTCGACGAGTTCGGTTCGAGAAATCACTTTTTCCGGGTTATGCATAAAGTAAGCGACCACTTTATACTCTAGCGCCGTCAAGCTTACCGCTTGCCCTTGCCACATGACTTTAGAAGTGCGTGTATCCAAGCTCAAGTCGCCAATTTGCATCACAGGAGAGGCATTACCAGAGGCTCTTCGTAGCTGTGCACGAATACGAGCGATAAGCTCAACCATTTCAAATGGTTTAGTTAGGTAATCGTCTGCACCTGCGTTTAAGCCTTCAACTCGCTGCGTTAGGGTGTCGCGAGCGCTTAGAATCACGACAGGAGTATTAATGTTTTCATCTCGGATGCCTTTTAGGACGGTAAGACCATCCAGTTTTGGCAAGCCGAGGTCAAGAACAATGGCGTCCCATTCTTCCGAAGTCGCGCGATACAGAGCGTCTATGCCATCTTGGGACAGTTCTGGTACCCAGCCGGTACTTTCTAATGTTTCGATGATTTGCTCGCCTAAACGAGGATCATCTTCAACAACAAGTATTTTCATATTGATGATTCTTATTATGTTTGGATTTTTATCGAAGTAAGCTACGCATCGCGTCTGGATTACGCATTAGACAAGTTTAGTTGTTTTGCGGCTTTAACGCTTTGTTAAAGCTGCGACCTTTGATCTCAAGCATTTCCAGCGTGGCGGCGTCGTACTCAACTTTCAGGACGCTATTGTTGTACAGAATTTTCAATTCATACACCCAAGCATCATCATCTTCTTCAAGCTCGACCTTGATGATGCGGCCGTATAGGTCGTTTTCTACTGCGGCGTAAAGTTCCGAAAATGGTCGTATATATCCTTGTTGAACCGCGCGATAGACCTCATCTTGATCTTCATCGAATTCGATACGTGTTCCTGGCTTTTCGACATCTTGCACGATGGCGTGGCCATTTTGTGATGTGTACTCGTTGCCATGCTTGGCAAAACTTGGTGCACACATGAATGTCGCAATAAGGCCGAAAAGTAACGCAGAATGTAGAGAAGTCGTTGCTTTATACATAGTCAAACCTTTTCTGGAGCGTTAGCCGCAGTATATCGGATATAGATGAACAGAGAGTGAATCAGCTAATTAAGTTTTGCCATGTGTTGTGGATGTTATTTCAACTCATCTTCAAAAATTTTATCTCGCAGCTTCCAAAAGCGACCAGATTTTCTAGCAATAACAAACTGAGGCAAACGGAAACGATGTTGATTAGCGACAACGCGTGTCGGTGAAGCCTCTTCAAAAGGGCGATGCTTGTCTGCTAAGTGGGGACGTACGAACTGATCTTTAAACGTTTGTTTTTGTTTTTTGGTACTCAATGACCAAAACTCATGAACTAACGCATTGCCTTCGCCTTGGTATGGTTCACCAGAATACGTCACTTTTAGCTGAGATTTACCATCACTGGACTTAAATACAGATAGGTCCATTTCTGTGCATTCAAAGATTAATGCATCTTTGAGATTAAGGGCTTCTTTTAGCTTTTTATCTGGGTCAACGAGCGTCGCGTCACACTCATGACAAATTCGTGCAGCGATATCGTTGTCCGCACCACATTCACCACAGTATTTGGCACGAAAACGGTAGCCACAGTGTTCACGTTCGCCTGTGTCTTCATCTTCAAAGTAACCTTGGCAACGTCTGCCAAAGTGTTCAACCAAGAAACCGTTACTATCCAACTTACCCCAGAAGTTGTTATTGAATCCGCAAGCCGGGCAAGGAATCGTGATAATTTCACTGTCAGAGTCTGGTTTTGGATCACCGACTTCAGGTTGGTATAAATCGTAGCTGTTGCCTGCGTAATCAAGCACTAAACATTCTGATTTTCCGTCTGATAAGCGTAATCCTCGTCCTACTATCTGTTGGTACAGACTGACTGACTCTGTTGGTCGCAAAATCGCGATTAAATCGACATGCGGCGCATCAAACCCGGTTGTCAGTACCGAAACATTGACTAAGTATTTTATTTGACGATTCTTGAACGCTTGGATGATCGCATCGCGCTCCGGCGTAGGTGTATCACCAATGACGATTTCAGTTTCGCCTTCTGGCAATAAACTGTGTATCTCCTGTGCGTGTCGAACAGTTGCAGCGAAGATCATGACACCTTGACGCTCTTTCGCATATTGCATGATTTGCTCAACAATTTGTGGAGTCGCACGTTTGGCTTTATCGATCACCATGTCCATTTCTGCTTCTTTGTAGCGTCCGGTGTTAGCGGGCTTCAGCTGAGAGAAGTCGTAAGACAAAACGGGCGCATCCATCATGCGGGCTGGAGTGAGGAAGTTTTCGTCGAGCAAGTAACGGATCGGCAGTTCGAAAATACAATCGCGGAAGAATCGAGGCTCTTCGGTTCGCACTTGACCTCGGGTGTGATACTGATAAATCCAGCCCATTCCTAAACGATAGGGCGTTGCAGTTAGTCCTAGCACCTTAATGCCAGGGTTCAGTTCTCGTAAGTGAGTAATAACTTTTTGGTAGCTGCTGTTTTTGTCATCTGGCACACGATGGCACTCATCAATAACGAGCAGAGAAAACTGGTTTTTGAACGAATCTAAGTTACGTACGACCGATTGAACCGAAGCAAACACGACTTGCTGGTCAGTTTCTTTTCGTCCCAATCCTGCTGAGAAGATGGAACCTTTTAAACCATAACCTTCATACTTTGCGTGGTTTTGCTCGACCAGTTCTTTTACGTGGGCGAGGACTAACACTCGTCCTTTCGCAAGGCGAGCAAGTTCTGCGATCACCAAGCTTTTTCCTGCACCGGTTGGCAGCACGATCACTGCTGGTGTCGAGTGTTTACGAAAGTAATGAATAACGGCTTTAACCGAGTCGGCTTGATAAGGACGAAGTGTGTACATGAAAATATGTGAAATTGCTCAACTATTCGAACGAGGAACGCTATAATACCTGACTTTTATACCCAAGTGACCTTTAAACCAAGATTTAGAGATCACTTGGGTATAATTCAATGAGGTATTCATGCGTTTAGATAAATATTTGTGTGACGCTCTGGGTGCAACACGCAAACAGGCAACAAAGATCATCAAAAGTGGAGACATCACCGTTGACGGTGAGGTTCAAAAAAGTGGTGCATTTAAAGTACCTAAAGGTGCGGAAGTGATGTGGGAAGACCGTGTTATTGGTGCTCCTGGTCCTCGTTACATTATGTTGTATAAGCCTGCTGACTTTGTTTGTTCACATGAAGATGGCTACAACCAAACTGCATTCGCATTGCTTGATGAGCCTAAAATTGAAAACCTTCACTTTGCGGGCCGATTAGATGTCGACACAACTGGTTTAGTGTTGATTACGGATGATGGTAAGTGGTCTCACCGTATTACCTCACCTAAGCATAAGTGTGAGAAAACGTACCGTGTTTGGCTCGTCGATGCTATTCAGCCTGATTATGCGGAAAAGCTCGAACAAGGCATCATTTTGCGCAATGAATCAGAAGCAACATTGCCTGCTCGTTTGGAAATCGTGAACGAGGCCGAGAATGAAGTATTGTTAACTATCGTGGAAGGTAAGTATCACCAAGTGAAACGTATGTTCGCGGCGTTAGGAAATAAAGTTGAGTACTTACATCGTGAGCGTATTGGTTCTATCGAACTTGATGAGGCACTAGAACCAGGTGATTATCGCTACCTCACGCAAGAAGAAATTGATTCTATTTGGAATTAATTGTCGGCATGGGAAATTCTTTAGTTCCTAATAGGAACTAGTCTTTTGGTAGGAATTGGCTCAAAATAAATTTTCCTACCAAAATTAGTGCCTAGACAATTCCGGTGTGCTTACTCATCTCAGTGATACGCCTTTGCATTTAGCTGAGGCATGCATACTCTTATTGCAAAGCCTTCGGCTACGGTGAATGGAATGATGGTGTCAACGCCATCATTTTTACTGCATTGTGTTTGTTTCCCATAAACACATTTCGCTTTCACATGCTTTTCTATGTCGAGTTCGTCAAGGTCACACCTTGGTACATATTTGCCCTTATGATTCTCGAACGTTGGATAGAACAGGTTTTTGGCTTCTACATTCAGCGATATGAGAACTGTCCGTTATTTTCACTTTGTTCTGCAAGTATTGACGGTAGGGCTCCAACAAGAGGTAAAAGAATGACAGAAAAAGCTCAAAGTGCTCCGCAATCCCAAATCAGTTTTCTATTGTTTCTGGTACTAGGAGCGATTGGTGCTTTGACGCCTTTGGCGATCGATATGTATTTGCCTGCGATGCCGACAATTGCGAAAGATTTGGGGGTCGCGCCTGGCGCGGTTCAGATTACGTTGACGGCTTATACCGCGGGTTTTGCGATCGGCCAGTTAATTCACGGGCCGCTCGCCGATAGCTTTGGTCGCAGACCTGTGTTGATTTTAGGCGTACTTTTCTTCGGCTTGGCTGCCGTTGTGAGTGCGACAACAAATGGCATTGATGCGCTGACCTATGTACGTACGGCACAAGGTTTTGCTGGCGCGGCAGCGGCGGTCATTATCCAAGCCGTCGTGCGTGACATGTTTGACCGTGAAGACTTTGCACGCGCAATGTCCTTCGTTACTCTGGTCATTACTATTGCGCCGTTGGTGGCACCGATGATCGGTGGCCATCTCGCGATTTGGTTTGGTTGGCGTTCCATTTTTTGGGTACTAGCTATTTTCGCTGTAGTTGTGATTTTTCTCGTACTTTGGAAAATCCCTGAAACGTTACAGCCTGAAAATCGTCAGCCTCTTCGTTTCCGCACGACGCTGAGAAACTACGCCAGATTATGCTCCAATCCTGAAGCGATCGGTTTGATGCTCTCAGGTGCGTTTTCATTTTCCGGAATGTTTGCATTTTTGACGGCGGGTTCGTTTGTTTATATTGATTTATATGGTGTTCGACCAGACCACTTTGGTTACCTATTTGGTTTGAACATTGTGGCGATGATCATCATGACCAGTATTAATGGTCGCTTGGTGAAGAAAGTTGGTTCCCATGCCATGCTTCGTTTTGGGTTGTTCGTGCAACTTTTGGCGGGGATTGGTTTATTCGTAAGTTGGTTAATGGACTTCGGATTATGGGGCATTGTACCTTTTGTTGTGCTGTTTATCGGTACATTGTCGACGATAGGTAGTAACGCGATGGCGCTGCTTTTAAGTGGTTACCCATCAATGGCGGGTACGGCGTCGTCTCTAGCGGGGACATTAAGATTCGGTATCGGTTCATTGGTTGGTGCGCTGGTGGCATCACTGCCCGGGAATGTTGCTTGGCCGATGATCATCGTAATGTTTGCTTGTTCTGTGCTTTCAGCACTGTTTTATTGGACTTTAGGAAGAAAGGCGTAATGTCGAATTACACCAAAGAAATTCAAAACTTGGTTAACTCAGCACTTGAAGAGTTAGATCAAGAGCATCGCTCGGGTAAGTTAGCCAATGCCCCTGTTGCGAACAACCATTATTTAGTGCGTTGGGTAACAAAGGCGCTAAAATCACAACGTTTCGGACGTACGGTAGGCGATGACTTAACGCGTTGGCAAAAAGCAGGTCGCTCAAAGGGGAACGATGCTAGTTTGTTGTTTATCTTCAAGCGTATTTCTGCTTTTTATGCGCAATTCTTCCCTGAAGGTGAAGACTCCAAAGTGTTCAAAGATTCAGATATTGAGTCTTTTCTTGATTTGATGGAGCAAGCAGGCTGGGAAGTCTCGACGTCTGAGCAACTGATTGGGTGCGGCAAAGTACAAATCTTCACTGAAGGTCAAAACTCTTTAGCGTTATGTGCAGACCAATGCGAAAGCTGTTTTGATGGCGAGTTGCTCGTAAAGCCAATGAGTTGGTTTGTACGTGGCAATCATGCTGAGTTTGTTGAGAAAGCAGCGCAAGCGGGCTTTATGGTACATAAGGTAACAGACTACAAATCGATGGTGAAATACCATGGCGAGTACCTTATTTTTCCAGCAAACGAAGGCAACCAGTTAGCCGAAATTCCACTCTCGTTCAAAGCTGACTAAAGTGACATTTTGAGTGTTTAGAAGCCCCTGTTATTGGGGCTTTTTGTTTTCTAAACGGTTTGCTTCTTTCGCGATGGCTTTGACCATGCCTTTAAATATGAAAAGATGGGCTGGCATCATTGCAAACCAATAAAGCAGCCCAAGAAACCCTTGCGGGTGCCACCAGGCGGTAATATCCAGCTCTCGTTCGTCACCGAGATCTTTGATGGTAATTTCTAAACGCCCAAGGCCTGGGCCTTTCATACCAAAAAACAGTGAAAGAAACTGATTATTATCGCAGCGAATCACTTTCCAAGAGTCAATAAAATCACCGACTTTAAGCTCTGGTCCAGGAGGAGAAACGCGAATCGGTTTTCCGCCACCAAAAAAGATATCGAGCCATTCACGTGTACGCCACAAGATGTTGGCAAAGTAATAGCCTTTTTCGCGACTCCCGATCTTTTGCGCCACTTTCCATAATGCCGCAGCGGAGGCATGAGTTTTAATGCTCGCTCCAGCTTGTTTTGGGTAATAGCCATATCCTGGTTGCCATCGACGAAGCGCTGCGGGTTCAAACCCCCAGACATTACTGCGTACAAATGTGCCTTCATCTTGAATGGTATCAGTTACCGCTTGCTCGTAGCTGATCAGCGTTTGAGGAAATCGTTCTTCAATCGCTTTGGAGTCTGCAATGTAGTCGTGCTCTAAGCCCGCAAGTAATGCTTTACCGATACTAGTTGGCACTGAGGTAACTAAACCTAGCCAGTACGATGCCATTTTCGGAGTAAGTAGCGGGGTCGACCACAGCCGATACGGCTTGTTCGTGATTCGGCAAATGACTTTGAACTGTTCGCGGTAGCTAAGTGTATCTGGCCCACCAACTTCATAAATTTGACTTTCTTCTGGAGAGGGGGCTTCTGCTAACTTCAACAAATAGTGGTTGAGATTGGGCAAGGCAATAGGGTTCGCTTTTGAGTCGACCCATTTAGGCGCGATCAAAATAGGTAAGTTGTAGACAAAGTCACGCATGATTTCGAAAGCGGCAGAGCCGGGGCCGATGATAACGCCAGCACGCAATTCAGTTACTGGAATACCAGACTGTCGAATTATTTTTCCCGTGGCTTTACGAGCGGCTAAATGGCGAGAGTTTCCGGTTTGAGGTTGAATGGCGCTCAAATAGATAACATGCTCGACGGAGCTTTGTTCCAACGCAAATTTGAAGTTCAAAGCAAGGTTTAGTTCGTACTCAACAAAGTCATCACCTTGAGCCATCCCGTGCACGAGAAAAAATACTAAATCAAAATCGTTCACTACAGCCTTCGTGGTCTCTGCGTCAGCCAAGTCGAGATACCTTAACGTTAAATTAGGGTGAGGCTGAGTTCTTGACTCTAAATAATCAATATGTCGCGCCGCTGCTGTGACGGCGTAACCTTTATCTAAAAGTAACGGAAGAAGTTGAGAGCCAATGTAACCCGAGGCGCCTAGCACCAACACCTTTTTCATTATCTGTCCTTTTATCGTTGGTGGAATAAACACCACAGAGTATAATCATGAGACACTTTCCCCATTCTATCAATAAGTTGTCGTTGGAGCGCTTGTGACTTTTCTTTCTCAACTCTCAATACACGCAGATAAAGCATTCTTACGTCGTTTATTTGCAATCGCGTTACCAATTACACTGCAAAGCATGATGTTTTCAAGCCGAAGCCTCGTCGATGTTCTTATGCTTGGTCAACTTGGTGAAGCTGAAATTGCCGCTGTTGGAGTTGCTGCACGCGCGACTTTCGTCACCACCATCATGTTAGTTGGGGTGACAACGGGCGGTGCGTTGTTAACCGCTCAATATTGGGGGGCTGGCGATAAAGTTGGGGTGCGTCGCAGTACCGCTTTAACATGGATGATCGCAATGATGTTTGCTGCGATTGCTGTTGCTTTGTTTGTTGTTTTTCCACAACTCATCATGAGCTTGACTACCGATTCACAAGAAGTGATTGAATTAGGGGCCAGCTATCTCATTATTTCGTCGGTTAGCATGTTTGCTGTTGCATGTGTGGCCAGTATGTCGGTGGGCCTAAGGGCGATACACCAACCAGGCCTAAGCACTTTTTTTAGTGGTATAGGCATTTTATCTAATGTTTTTCTTAACTGGGTTTTAATTTTTGGTCAATTAGGCTTTCCTGCTCTGGGTATTACGGGAGCAGCGATCGCAACGGTAATCAGTGGCGCGATCGAAGTAGGTTGCTTGTTTGGTTATCTATGGTTGAAAAAACACATAATCGCATTTGGTTGGGATGATATACGCGCAGGATTGGTCTTAGATAAAATTACGCGTTTCTTGAGCCTCTCTTTGCCAACCACATTTAACTTCTTGGCGTGGGCTGGTGGGCTGTTTGCTTATCACGCCATCATGGGGCAAGCAGGCGTACAAGGTTTGGCGGCACTTTCCGTAATGACACCTGTTGAGTCGATCGCATTGGCGATGATGATTGGCTTATCGAATGCGGCTGCAGTTCTAGTCGGGAACCAGCTCGGCGCTCGTAATTTTGAACCCGTTTATTATCAAGCATGGGCTACGGTCATTTTGAATGTGCTTATCGCATTTGTGGTCGCCATCTTGTTGATAGTGTCAAATCAATGGATCCTTAATGCGTTTAGTGCACTGACAACAGACACTCGCGAGCTAGCTGAACAGTTTATGGTGATTCTAGCGTTGGGTGTCGTGTTACGCTCGGTGCCGATGATGGCGATTGTTGGTGTATTACGCGCGGGCGGTGATGTTAAGTTTTGTTTGTATCAAGACATCTTGGCGCAGTGGGTGATCGGGATTCCACTCGCAGCATTTGCAGCGATTTATCTCAATTGGGACCCACAATGGGTTTACTTACTCTTTTTGACGGAAGAAGTTGTGAAGTGGGCGATTTGCTTGCCAAGAATGGTTAGCCGAAAATGGATGAAAAACCTGATTGGCCAGTAAGGAGGAACAGAGTTTATTTTGGCTGCAAAAATCTGCTCAAAACGTCAACAAAATTAGCAACAGAAAGTGAATCGAGTTGCATTTGTACTTCCATAGTGTGATCAAGCATTCAAAATACTTTCTACTAACAGGATTTTAGTGTAGATTCTGATCCCAATTTTTAAACACCATCCGAGCGGCATAATCAATGTTAAAACTGTCAGACCTATGTAAAGGCTATGTAGACGGGGGAGAGTTTCACCCTGTATTACAAGGGGCAGAATTAACATTGCAGCAAGGCGACCAAGTTGCTCTGATGGGAGAAAGTGGTTCGGGTAAAAGTACTCTGCTGAATTTAATCGCCGGATTAGATACTGCTGACTCTGGTGAAGTGCAGTTTCCAAATTTTGCTATGCATGAAGCACCGGAGCATTTAAGAACCCTTTATCGCCGCAACAATATTGGTAATATCTTCCAACAATTCAATCTGCTTCCTACACTTAATATTGCCGACAATATTCGTTTTTGTCGTCAGTTAAAAGGTCTGCCGGAAGATAAAGAGTTGTGGCGTCAAATTCTTTCTGCTTTGGACTTAATGCCATTGCTAGGACGTTATCCGGAAGAGGCGTCTGGTGGTCAGCAACAACGTGCGGCGATTGCTCGCGCCCTTTATATGGAACCCAAAATCCTGCTTGCTGATGAGCCAACTGGTAGCCTAGACGAGCGAAACGCAGAAGCAGTAATGCGCTTATTAACGAGTCTCGCTCGCCAATTGGAGTGTACTTTGCTGTTAGTGACGCACAGTGAAAAAGTGGCCGCCCATATGGAAGGAAAGATTCGACTTCAAGGAGGGCAGCTACATGTTATGGCCCGTAGTTAAGGCACTACTCGGTCATTACCGTCGTTACCCTCTACAAATTATTCTTG
This sequence comes from Vibrio sp. YT-18, assembly GCF_033337345.1. NCBI lineage: Bacteria > Pseudomonadati > Pseudomonadota > Gammaproteobacteria > Vibrionales > Vibrionaceae > Vibrio > Vibrio sp. YT-18. Next base: position 108,582 of record NZ_JAWOQO010000010.1, read on the forward strand.
TCTGGCTGGGATTAACTTTAGGCGTGTCCCTCCTTGTTGGTGTTACTTCTATCAACCAGCATGCAAAACAAAGTTATGCAACTGGGGAAAAACTTTTCTCTAATCCTTTGCCATACCGAATCCGAACGAAGCACTCTGCCAATAAAATTCCTCAAGGTTTCTATATTCAGTTACGTCGAGCAGGGTTTAACCAATGTGCACCGTTTGATGTGCTTCATCTAGATGCCAAGACCGATATGAGCCTGATGTTGGTGGGGATAGATCCTGTCGCGATGATCCCACTACAACAAGGAAAATCGCTAGGTGAGATGCCTGTTTTATCACTAATGAAGCCTCCTTATCCTATTCTTGTTAGTCAAGATTTGGCCGCTTACATGAGTTGGCAGGATGGGGACTTCATTGAGATGAATGACGGAAGCCGTCTTGGGCCTATTCAAGTAGATAAGGACAAGATGCTTTCGGGTACTCGGCTGGTTACTGATATATCGTTGTTGCGTATGCTCAAGCGGAGCTCAGGTTTGTCTGCGATTTCTTGTGGTGAAATGCCAGAGGAAAAGCTAATAGCACTGAAAAACATGCTGCCAAACGGAATGACGCTCGTTAGGAATACGCGTACAGAGCTTGAGTCGCTAACTAACGCATTCCATATGAATCTCACCGCGATGGGAATGCTGTCGTTTTTGGTCGGGTTGTTTATTTTTTATCAAGCGATGTCTCTGTCTTTCATCCAGCGACAACGTTTGGTAGGTATTTTGAGACAGACTGGTGTTAACGGAACACAGTTAGCGCAAGCTTTATTACTAGAGTTGTCTTTGCTCGTCTTTATTGCGTGGGCGTGTGGTAACTTTTTTGGCTTGATCTTAGCAAATGAACTTATCCCAGCAGTGTCTTCGAGCCTGAGTGATTTGTATGATGCCAACGTAGGCTTAACCATAGGATGGTCATGGCAATCTAGCTTATACAGTCTAATCATGGCAGCGATGGGTGCGTTGATATCGTGTCTGTGGCCATTAATCCGTTTGTTGAAGTCACAACCAATCCGCCTTTCTTCTCGACTGTCGCTAATGCGATTTGCTGGAAGAGAGTTCTCTTGGCAGGCGCTTGCGGCATGTGCGTTTTGTGTCGCTGCAATAGCGGTATATCAGGCGCCGAAAACACAAGAAACCGGCTTTGCTATTATTGCTCTGATGTTGGTTAGTGTGGCGTTGTTTATGCCATTTATTATGTGGCATATGTTCCAAAGTTTTTCTTATACCATGCGATGGGTTCGTGTCCGTTGGTTTTTTGCTGATGCAGCAGCCAGCATGAGCTATCGCGGTGTGGCTACGATGGCGTTTATGTTAGCGCTGGCGGCAAACATTGGTGTAGAAACAATGGTCGGAAGCTTTCGAGATACAACCGATAAGTGGCTAAATCAGCGATTAGCCGCTGATGTGTACATCTATCCGACCAACAATTCAGCCGCTAGGATGAGCGCATGGCTCCAGAATCAGCCAGAGGTGAACTCGGTTTGGTGGCGCTGGGAAAAAGATATGCCGACCGAGCATGGTGCTCTGCAAGTTGTGAGTACGGGCTCTTCTGAAGGTGAGTTAGACTCACTTACCGTCAAGTTAGGTGTCCCAAATTACTGGTATCAACTGCACGCTACCAAGAGCTTAATGGTCAGTGAGTCGATGGCCTTGAAGCTGGATATCCGCCCTGGCGATTTCATTAACTTGCAAGAACCGCTTGGTGGTGATTGGCAAGTCGTAGGCGTTTACTACGATTATGGAAACCCATATAACCAGGTGATGATGTCGCACCGGAATTGGCTGTATGCATTTGCAGGTACGGGTAATGTTGGTCTTGGCGTAGTATTAAAAGATAACGTCAATGGAGAAGGGCTGAAAAATCGCTTAGAGAATGTATTCCGTCTCCCGCAAGATCGTGTGTTTGATAACGGTAATATTTATAGCCAAGCAATGAGAGTGTTTGATCATACCTTTGCGATAGCAGGAACCTTGGGCAATATCACGCTGATTATTGCCGTGTTTGGTTTATTCTTTGCGACGTTGGCAGGAGAACTTTCACGGCAGCGGCATTTTTCCTTATTAAGGTGCATGGGTGTGTCCGGAAAAGAACTTGTCGTATTAGGTGGTTTGCAGCTATTCGTCTTCGGAGCCATTTCTGCGATTATTGCAGTGCCGCTCGGCTTGGCGCTCGCACATTTGATCGTTGATATTATCATTAAGCAATCATTTGGCTGGTCTCTAGAGCTTCAAACGATTCCATGGGAGTATGCTCAAACCATTGCTTGGGCGATGCTTGCCATCATGGTTGCTGGCGCATTGCCAGTTATTAGAATGATCAAAAGTACACCGATGAAGTCATTAAGGGACGCGTTGTAATGAAAAAAATGGGCTCTAAAAAACGCTTGTTGGTTTCAACGCTCATTGTTGTTACGTTCGCTTTTCTGACTGGGGCTGCTTTTTACTCAACTTTTTGGTTAGAGGCGACAGCAACACGAGAAAGCGAACTTGATTCTATCTTAACGCGTGAAAATCAAACGATTTTCGAGCCTGTACTACCTAATGAGCATGTCTCTTTACCCTCAGACTTTCGCTTTCATCCCGAGTATCAGCATGAATGGTGGCACTACTTTGCGAAATTAAAAGATGAGCAAGGCAAGATCTACAATGTTCAATGGAGCTATTTCAGGGTTGCGACGGACGAGCGAGAAACTAGCGGTTGGCAGAACCCTCAATTGTACATTTCACATGTTGTCGTCAGTCATGGTTCGCATGTATGGAAAGAGCAACGGGTAGCTAGAGGCGGGATAGGCCAAGCTGGTATGATCAATCGTCCTTTCAGGTTATGGATTGATAATTGGACTTGGCGATCACTCGGTGCGACGCCTTTCCCGGGCAACTTGAATGTGAATACTGATACGTTTGGACTTGAGCTCAATACCATGACAAGCGGCCCCTTTGTGGTGAATGGAGACAAAGGCTTCCAAGTTAAACATGCGTTGCAATCTGTTGCTTCTTTCAGCTTCAGTGCTCCATTTTTAAAAGTAAAAGGTAGCTTAAGCTTAAATGGTAAGCGATTCTCAGTGACGGGTTCTGCATGGGCGCAAAAAGAATGGGGCAGCGGCTTAATTGGTGAGGGGCAACAAGGCTGGGATTGGTTTGTTTTCAATTTAGATGATGGTCGAGCATTAACTGTTAGCCGTTATCGTCACCATGGGCAAACACCGCACGTATTTGGCACGTTGTCGACACGCTCAGGTAAAGTCATCAACCTCTCAGACGATGATATCAGTATTAAACCAATGCAAGTGTCCAGTTTATCCAATGGAAGAAGGTTACCTTTGCAGTGGATTATCAATATTCCGAAGCATCAAATTAACTTGACTACCCGCATTATCAAGTCAGATATGTGGCTACCCTTTGTAATACCTTACTGGGAAGGGCCTACTTTAGCTTCCGGCTCCAATGAGGCTTGGGGCTTTATGCAGCTGACAGGCTATTGAGTTGTGAAGAAAACCACCCCTACGGGTGGTTTTTTAGTGCGCGAAGCTTCCTAGCTTTTTCTCAAAAGTACGGGGTTATCATGATGGTACAAGCCGTGTTATGCTGATTTTCTCATCATCTTGATAAATATTTGGTGCGACAAAAACAAATACGATCTCCGATCAAAATTGAGTGTCATGTTGGAAAATACGATGTATAGTAAACTTAACATCGAAAAAACCGAAGTTTATACTCTGAAGAAGCGATTATTCTAAAGTTTTCGACAGCTATACACTCTTATCACTCTTTGTTAATCGTTTATTAAGATAATAAATATAAGGACGAAACCATGAACGATGTCATTCGTGACTTTTTCAAAATGGAATCAGCAGGTGGTATTCTTCTTGTAATTGCAGCGGCAATTGCGATGACCATTGCTAACTCACCGCTGGGCGAAACTTATCAATCTGTACTGCATACTTATGTATTCGGTATGTCAGTTTCTCACTGGATTAATGATGGCCTAATGGCTGTTTTTTTCTTACTTATTGGCCTTGAAGTGAAGCGAGAGCTACTTGAAGGAGCGCTAAAATCAAAAGAAACCGCAATTTTCCCTGCGATTGCAGCGGTTGGTGGTATGTTAGCCCCTGCTCTTATTTACGTTGCGTTTAATGCTAACGACCCAGAGGCGGTTTCTGGCTGGGCCATCCCAGCTGCGACGGATATTGCATTTGCTCTAGGTATCATGGCGCTACTAGGTAAGCGCGTACCAGTAAGCCTTAAAGTGTTTTTGTTAGCTCTCGCTATCATCGACGATTTAGGCGTGGTTGTTATTATTGCACTGTTTTACACAGGTGATCTTTCTAGCATGGCGCTGCTTGTTGGCTTCATCATGACTGGTGTCCTGTTCATGTTGAATGCGAAGGAAGTAACGAAACTGACGCCATACATGATAGTCGGCGCGATCTTATGGTTTGCGGTACTTAAATCTGGTGTTCACGCAACACTTGCAGGCGTAGTGATCGGCTTTGCTATTCCTCTTAAGGGTAAACAGGGCGAACATTCTCCACTTAAGCACATGGAGCACGCACTTCATCCATACGTGGCATTTGGTATCTTACCTCTATTCGCATTTGCAAATGCGGGGATTTCGCTAGAAGGCGTATCGATGTCAGGCCTAACTTCAATGCTGCCATTAGGTATTGCTTTGGGGCTACTGGTTGGTAAGCCTCTAGGTATCTTCACCTTTAGTTGGGCAGCTGTGAAAATGGGTGTAGCTAAGTTACCTGAAGGCATTAACTTCAAGCATATCTTTGCGGTCTCTGTGTTGTGTGGTATCGGTTTTACAATGTCTATATTCATTTCCTCTTTAGCGTTTGGAAATGTAAGCCCTGAGTTTGATACCTATGCTCGACTAGGTATCTTAATGGGCTCGACGACAGCCGCGTTACTTGGCTACGCGTTACTGCACTTTTCTTTGCCTAAGAAAGCGCAAGCGTAAGATACACACTGTTTAATGAAGCCTCCCATTCGGGAGGCTTTTTTATATCTGCAGATCGGCACATCAACCACTTCAGGGTGATTACTTTTGTGACCAACTAAGGTCTAGCTTATGGAGTTAGGGCAAATCATCGAAAGAGGCGCTTGGTAAATCTATAGGCGAAAAAAAGCCCAGCCGAAAATTTGACTGGGCGGATACAAACATAGGAGTTAATAAGAAAAAAGCAGCAACGTAACAATTAGATGGAAACAAGTTTGACGGCCAGTGAAACTTCAAATGCCCTAACTGTTACGTATATTCAGACCGAGCCTTTTCCAAACAGTTCCATTTTTTTTTCAAAAAATTTCTACTTAATGCTTTCTAGCTTCTTACACACCCGAAAGTAATAGAAAAATCGAGATGGATTACCAACTTGGCGAAGTTACTAACTTCTGTGTTTCTCATTTTATCTCCCCTAGAACCGAAGATGTATTTCATACTCTCGTCGCTCACTCCGAGCCGCCATGGCTATTGTTAGCGTTTCAATTGCGATGGACTGAGAAATTTGATCGTTTTCTTCTGACAAGCTTCACTGGAGTATTCGATTGAATTTCAAAAGATTAGATCACCCCTTTTACAGTCTGGTCAGACCAATTGGTTAAAGTGTGATGTTAATCATTTGTTAATCTTAAGTTTCGGGAGTATATTTTCAAACAGTTGTTTAATACGAGTGATTAAAATGGCCCCGAGAACATCAACAAAAGAAAAAATACTCGATGTCGCAGAAGGACTCTTTGCTGAACATGGCTTTAATGATACTTCGCTAAGAACGATAACAGGTAAAGCTAACGTTAACTTAGCATCGGTAAACTATCACTTTGGCGATAAAAAAACGCTGGTTAGAGCGGTTTTAGATAGGTATTTAGAAGCGCTAATGCCGAGCATTAAGACTTCATTAATTGAGTTAAACACGCGCGATAGCTACAACATGGACGATGTCTTTGAGTCATTGCGATTACCTTTACGTACATTAAATGATGTACGCCCAAATGGTACTGCGCTATTTATGTTGTTAATTGGCCGCGGTTATACAGACGTTCAAGGTCATCTACGCTGGTTCATTACCACCAGATACGAAGAGGTACTGAACCTTTTCACTTTCTCGATAATGAAGGCGAACCCGGAACTATGTGAAGAACAGTTGTTTTGGCGACTGCACTTCACGTTAGGAACCTGTGTATTTACGATGGCTTCAAGCCAGGCTCTTTCGGAGCTGGCAGAAAGTAAGTTTGAAAAGGAAGTCGATGTGAAATCTGTCGTCGATTTACTGATTCCATATTTGTCAGCAGGAATGTCAGCAAAGCAGTTGGCATAAGACAAATAAGAAAGTTAAACCAATAATAAGATTATACCCAGAGCGGTTACGTGAACAAAAGGATCTGAACTATGAGCTCTCTACGAAGAAAATGGATTAGTGACCCGGCTTTTAAAGTGTTCAAAAAAGTATTGCCACCTCTGTCTAGCACCGAGAAAGAGGCGATGGAAGCGGGTAGTGTATGGTGGGATGCCGAACTATTCTCAGGCAAGCCAAACTTCACAACATTGCATCATTATCCAACGCCTACACTGACGGCAGAAGAGCAGTCATTTATGGATAATGAGCTTGAAACCCTGCTAGAAATGCTTGATGACCAGAAGATTGTCAAAGAAGACAGGGATTTACCGCCTGAAGTATGGGAGTACCTACGTAAAGAGCGATTTTTCTCTTTGATCATCTCGAAAGCATATGGTGGTCGTGAATTTTCCGCTTTGGCGAACTCAACCATTGTTTCTCGTATTGCGACTCGAAGTATCAGTACCGCAGTATCGGTAATGGTACCGAACTCTCTTGGTCCTGGTGAGCTGCTATCGCACTATGGTACGCAAGAGCAAAAAGATTACTGGTTGCCTCGTTTAGCTGATGGTACAGACATCCCTTGTTTCGCCCTAACTGGCCCTGAAGCGGGTTCTGATGCGGGTGGCATACCTGATCAAGGCGTAGTTTGTTACGGCACCCATGAAGGCAAAGAAGTGCTTGGCGTGCGAGTTAGTTGGAATAAACGCTACATCACGCTTGCGCCAGTTGCGACAGTGCTCGGGTTAGCATTTAAACTGCAAGATCCTGAAGGGCTACTTGGAGACAAGAAAGAGGTTGGCATTACATGTGCGTTGATTCCCGCTGACCATGAAGGTGTCGAGATAGGCGAGCGCCATGATCCTCTGGGGTCTGCGTTCATGAATGGCCCAACTCGTGGTGAAGATGTCTTCATCCCTATGGACTGGTTGATCGGTGGCGCTGATTACGCAGGTAAAGGTTGGCGTATGCTGGTTGAGTGTCTTTCTGCTGGTCGTGGTATCTCTCTCCCAGCGCTTGGCACAGCGATTGGTCACCTTACTACACGTACAACAGGTGCTTATGCTTACGTGCGTAAACAGTTTGGAATGTCGATCGGTAAGTTTGAAGGTGTTGCAGAAGCAATGGGGCGCATTGGTGGTCTTACTTACCTACTAGAAGCGACGCGTACGCTAACGACGACTTCTCTCGATATGAAAGAAAAACCTGGGATTGTAACCGCGATTGCCAAGTACCACATGACGGAAATCGCGCGTACCATTCTAAATGATTCGTTTGATATCCATGCGGGTCGTGCGATTCAAGATGGCCCAATGAACTATCTTGCTAAACATTACCTTGGTATCCCGGTTGCTATCACCGTTGAAGGCGCGAATATTCTGACTCGTAACCTGATGATTTTTGGTCAAGGTGCGACTCGATGCCACCCATATGTTCTAAAAGAAATGGAAGCCGCGGCGAATCCAGATTCTGAACAAGGTGCGAAAGAATTTGACAACCTACTCTTTAAACACATCAAGCACGCGCTCGGTAATACATTCGGTGCATTTGGTGCAGCACTAACTGGTTCTCGATTTGTTAACGCGCACATGAGTGGCCCAACGCAGCAATACTACAAAGACATTACTCGTCTTAGTCGTGCACTTGCAGTAAGTGCAGACTTTGCGATGTTAACCTTAGGTGGAGACTTGAAGCGTAAAGAAATGATCTCAGCACGTTTGGGTGATGGATTAAGCTATCTATACATGGCATCTGCTGCCTTGAAAAAGTATGAAGATGAAGGCCGTCAACAAGGCGATCTAGACTTCGTTCATTACGCTGTTCAACACTGTTTGTATAACGCTTCTAAGTCATTAAATGAGGCTTACACCAACTTCCCTGTGAAATACGTTGGCGGTGTGCTTAAGGGGCTATTGTTCCCGCTTGGTAATCATTTCAATAAGCCAAGTGATGAGCTGTGTGTGAATTTGGCTGAAGCGATGATGACACCAGGCGCGCAACGTGATCGCCTCACGCATCTGTGCTACATCGGAAAATCAGAGGATGACAGCGTAGGCTTAATGGAGAATGCATTCCTTGCAATGTACGACATTAAACCTTTGGAGCGTAAACTTATGAAGGCTGCGAAGGATGGTAAAGTGGCTCGTAAAGGTCTGCTGCATGACCGTTTGCAGCAAGCATTTGAAGCAGGCGTGTTAACTGAGCAAGAAATTGATCAAATCATGGCTGCAGATAAATTGCGCTACAAGGCGATTCAAGTTGACCACTTTAGTCATGACTTTTCTGAAGTGCGAACTCATAGCCCAAAAAAGTCGCAGTTGAATCCGGCGGCATAATAGACAACTAATGTTAAGAAAAGCACCTCAATGAGGTGCTTTTTTGTATTCTTGGGGAGTGGATGGTGGGATAGTGCTCCAACCACTTGCCTTTTAAGAGCATTTTTACAGAAATTAGATGCGAAATCCCAACGAAACTTTTATCCTAACAAGGTTTTTTAAAGGAAGTTGAATATGATCATCAAACCTAGAATTCGTGGATTTATCTGTACTACAACGCACCCTGTTGGTTGTGAAGCTAACGTAAAAGAACAAATTGCGTACACCAAAGCGCAAGGTCCAATCAAAAACGCACCTAAGCGTGTTCTTGTTGTTGGTGCATCAAGTGGCTACGGTCTATCTTCTCGTATCGCTGCGGCATTTGGTGGCGGTGCATCAACTATCGGTGTTTTCTTCGAAAAAGAAGGTACTGAGAAGAAACCAGGTACAGCAGGTTTTTACAATGCCGCTGCTTTTGAAAAGCTAGCGCGTGAAGAAGGTCTGTACGCAAAAAGCTTAAACGGCGACGCTTTCTCAAATGAAGCGAAACAGAAAACTATCGAGCTCATCAAAGAAGACTTAGGTCAAATCGATATGGTGGTTTACTCACTGGCATCTCCAGTACGTAAAATGCCAGAAACTGGTGAATTAGTTCGTTCATCTCTTAAACCTATCGGTGAAACTTACACATCAACGGCTGTTGATACCAACAAAGATGTGATCATCGAAGCTAGCGTTGAGCCTGCAACAGAAGAAGAAATCAAAGACACTGTCACTGTAATGGGCGGTGAAGATTGGGAACTTTGGATTAATGCGTTGTCTGATGCTGGTGTTCTTGCTGAAGGTTGTAAGACCGTCGCGTACAGCTACATTGGTACTGAGCTAACTTGGCCAATTTATTGGGATGGTGCACTAGGTAAAGCAAAAATGGACCTAGACCGTGCAGCGAAAGCGCTAAACGACAAGTTAGCAGCAACAGGCGGCAGTGCCAATGTTGCGGTACTTAAATCTGTGGTAACTCAGGCGAGTTCTGCAATTCCTGTTATGCCACTGTACATCGCAATGGTATTCAAGAAAATGCGCGAAGAAGGTGTACACGAAGGCTGTATGGAACAAATCTACCGTATGTTCAGCCAACGTCTATACAAAGAAGACGGTAGCGCGGCAGAAGTTGATGAGATGAACCGCCTACGTCTGGATGACTGGGAACTTCGTGACGACATTCAGCAGCACTGTCGTGAGCTATGGCCTCATATTACGACTGAGAACCTAAAAGAGCTGACTGACTACGTTGAGTACAAAGAAGAGTTCTTGAAACTATTTGGTTTCGGCGTTGAAGGCGTAGATTACGAAGCGGATGTGAATCCAGCAGTTGAAGCAGACTTCATTCAAATCTAATCACAGACTAGATAACCAATAAACAAAAGGCGCTCATTGAGCGCCTTTTTGTATTTCATAGCCAAAGTGAGTATTAACTTAGTATTATCAGTATCGTACCAGCTAGCGTCATTAAAATATTCGCAATCGCATAGGTACCCGCATAACCAAGGGCTGGGATGGTGGACTTGGCGTAGTCGTTAACGACATCCATAGCCGGAGCGCAAGTACGGGCGCCAATAATGGCACCGAAGAGCAGGGCACGGTTCATCTTGAGTACGTGTGCGCCAACTAAGTAAGCCAGAACCACAGGCACAACACTGACAATAAATGCCAAACCAATGACTTTTGGTCCTACTTGCGTTAGGTGCTCGAACATCTTTCCACCTGCACTTAGACCAATTCCCACCATAAAGAACATCAACCCTAGATCTTTGACCATATTCAGCGCCCCTTGTGGGACATAACCGAAAGTAGGGTGATTTGCTCGTAAGAAACCAAGCGTAATACCGGACAACAGAAGACCCACCGCATTACCCAAACTGAAAGACACCTGACCGAACGTCATTGTGATGAGGCCAAACAGAATACCCAAAATAAAGAAGCTACAAAAAGCGAGCAAATCGGCCATTTGACTGTGGATCGAGATGAAACCGATTTTTTCCGCCAGTCCATGTACTCGGCTTTTCTCGCCGCTCACTTGAAGGACGTCTCCTTTAGCGAGCACAATGTCTAAGTCCATAGGCATTTCAATCTGAGCGCGAACTACGCGGTTTAAGAAACAGCCAAACTCAGACAAATTCAAATCCGATAAACGCTTACCAGCGATAGCGTCACTTTTTACGACGATTTCTTCTTCAACGATGCGCAAATCAAGCAAGTTACGGTCGAATACTTCTTTACCATTACGGAAGCTAGGGTCTAAGCGAGCATGGCTGTCAGGGAAGCCAACCAGTGCAATTTCATCTCCCTCTTGCAAGATAGCATCACCATCTGGGTGGGCGAGAATACCATTGCGACGGATTCGTTCAATGTAACAGCCAGTTTGACGATAAATACCCAGTTCTCGCAAGTTTTTACCATCAGTCCAGTCAATTAGCTCTGGGCCCACTCGGTAAGCTCGAATAATGGGTAAATACACTTTTCTCTGGCTTGAATTTCCAAGGCCACGCTCTTGTGCGATTTGCTGCGCGGAATCAGAAAGGTTTTGTTTTTGCAGTTTTGGCAACAATTTAGCAAACATGATCATGCTAATTAAGCCGACCAGATAAGCCATCGCGTAGCCTACGGATAGATTTTCTAATACCAGAGAAAATTCCATATTCCGCGGTATAGTCGCAAGGCCAGAGTTAAGAGCATCTTGTGCACCAACCAGTACTGGCGTTGCGGTCAATGCGCCTGCCATCATACCGGCGGATAAGCCAAAATCGAGGCCGAAATAGTGACTCAAGCCATACGTTAAGCTGACCGCAGACACGAGAACAGTCATGCTTAAAATAAAATAATGCTTACCATCTCTGAAGAATATACCAAAAAAGTTTGGTCCAGCTTCAATGCCAACGCAGTAGATAAACAGCATAAAGCCAATGGTTAAAGCTTCTGCATTAAATGAGAAACCAAGGTGGCCCATAACCAAAGAGGTAATAAGAACGCCAATAGAGTTGCCTAATTGTAATTTGCCAAATCGAATTTTTCCGATGGCAAGGCCAATGGCTAATACGACGAAGATTAGAAGGATAGGGTTTTGTTCGAGAAGGTATACGACGTCTATGTTCACTGTGTGGCTCGGTAGAGTGTGTGCCAAAAAAGATTAAGAACTGTGAATTGTAACTAAATATAGCAAAAAGATAAGTGAATTTTTTTAGGTTTTACCATTAGTTGACTTAACGTAATAACCAGCTGAAAAATAATAAAAAAGCCGCATGAAGCGGCTTTTTTGAAAACAGTCTTTATTACTCGTCAAATAGACCTAGGTGCTCTTTCGCGTATGCTTCGAATTCGTCGCAGCCACCGATGTGCTCTTGGTCGATAAAGATCTGAGGAACGGTTTCAACTGGTTTACCAACTGTTTTCTCAAGATCTGCTTTAGAAATACCCTCAGCGTGAATATCAACGTAACGGTAGTTGAAGTCATCACGTTTTGCTTTTAGCGTTTCTGCGTGCTCTTTTGCACGAACACAGAAAGGACATGCAGGGCGACCAAAGATAACAACGAACATAATCTTATTTCTCCTAAATCTATTCTTTTTTGAAAGCGTACAAAACATAGCGGCTGAGTGCGCTTTCTTTTGTTGGAGTAACTATGCCCGATCCAGATACGGAAATAAAGCGGCAATTACCTCTTGGTTCTATAGGTGAAATCTATCGAATAAAAACTAAACGCGCGTGCTTATTTTACGGCTCTGAAGTATGTGAAGTGACACATAAAAAACATACATTCTAAAGGGTTAATGATGGCAAGGTGGAATTGGTCAATTTTTTTTGTTTAAAAAAATAGCAATCTATTTTGGCTATACGCAAATAACTTCAACTCTTACATAAGTGTTAAATCAGAGGGCGAGAGGTTATTTGGGTATATTCTTTTGGGAGGGTGTGTATGTTTCAGTTTATGACTGCAACAAGGATTATATTTGGTGAAGGTGCACTTCAATCTTCATTGTCCGTTATTAACCAATTTGGCTACAGTGTTTTGCTGGTTACTGGGCAGGATACCCAACGAGCCGCCCCCATTATCCAATATCTTAAAGCTCAAAATATGCGTTACCAGCACGTAGCTATCGTTGGTGAACCATACATCACGATGGTAGAAGAGACCGCAGTGCTCGGTAGAAAATTCCAACCTGATATGGTGGTTGCGATAGGTGGTGGCAGCGTCATCGATATGGGCAAAGCCTTAGCTGCCATTATTCCCAATCAAGGCAATGTTTACGATTACGTAGAAGTGGTAGGAAGAAGCGTCCCTTTAAAAGCAAAGCCTCTTCATTTTATTGCAATTCCTACGACAGCAAGCACCGGTTCAGAAGTGACCAGAAATGCTGTGCTGAAATCTGGACAAGATAAAGTGAAAGTGAGTCTTCGAAGCCCTGATATGCTCGCAGACGTTGCCATTGTAGACCCGACACTTACTTACGGGACCGACCAATACACATCTGGACGTGGCGCAATGGATGCGTTCACTCATTTAATGGAAGCGTATGTGTGTGGTGAGCCAAACCCTCTTACTGATATGGTCTGCGAAGAGGGGCTACGCCGTTTAAGCCGTTCAGTGATTGCCGCTTGTAAGCAAGATAATCATAAGGCGCGCTCTGATTTATCGTTCGCTGCATTGCTTGGTGGTATGGCGATTACTAATGCCAAATTAGGTGCTGCTCATGGGTTAGCATCGGCGTTAGGAGGCAAGTTAGACGCCCCCCATAGCGTTATTACGGCTCGCCTAGCTCCGCACGTGATGCAGGAGAACATTAACGCTGCTAAACTCGCGGGTAGGAATGATGTGATAAGTCGTTATCGTAAGCTGGCCCAATTAGTCACTGAGCGAGTAAATGCTAACGAACACGATGGAATTCTTTGGGCAAATATGGTGCTAGATAAGTTAGCGTTACCGCTACTGGCTCAATTTGGAGTATGCCAAATCTCTTTTGAGCAAGTGGCGAATGATGCGCTTAAATCAATGGCAATCAAAGGGAATCCTTTACCTCTTAATCAGGAACGTTTGATACACATATTGCAGCAAGTCTGTGATTGTAGTGGAGAGTGTGTAGCAGAGAGTGCACAACATGTCAGTTCTGTTGAAGTACTGGAATCAAGAACGGACTTATCGAGTGTCAACGACTTAGGGTGATTGCTCCCTTAGCAGCATTAAAACAAAAGGGGAGCCTTGAGCTCCCCTAGATAAAGTATTGACTAAGCTTTAGTGCTTAGTACTGGCTTAGTTTGTCATAGCGACTGTCTTTCAACGCATCTTTTACGCGTTTTAGGTTCTCACGGAAACCTGTACCACGGCGAAGAGTGAAGCCAGTTGCTAGCACATCAATCACTGTCATTTGTACAACTCGGCTTGCCATTGGCATGTAAACGTCGGTATCTTCTGGAATATCGAGCGTGATGGCCAGCGAGCTTGCCTTTTCTAGAGGAGAATCCTTCGCTGTAATCGCAATAACCGTTGCGCCATTTTCACGAGCAAGGTTCGCTATTTCTACCTGACTCTTTGTTCGACCGGTATGAGAAATAAGAACCACAACATCATTATCACTGCAGTTGATACAACTCATGCGCTGCATAACAATATCTTCAAAACAAGTAATTGGAATATTAAAGCGAATAAACTTGTTTTGTGCGTCTCGGGCAACAGAAGATGATGCACCAAGGCCAAAGAATGAAATGCGCTTCGCTTGCGTTAGCAAATCGACCGCACGGTTCACTTGCATTGGATCTAGGCTATTTTTCGCGACATCTAAACACGCCATCGTCGATTCGAAAATCTTATGGGTGTACGCGTCTGGGCCATCGTCTTCTTCCACATTACGGTTAACGTAAGGGGTGCCGTTTGCTAGGCTCTGTGCCAAGTGAAGCTTAAAATCTGGAAAGCCCTTGGTGTCCAGACGACGACAGAAGCGGTTTACAGTGGGCTCACTAACGTCAGCCATTTTAGCCAGCGTTGCAATGCTTGAATGAATTGCAGTTTGTGGAGACGCCATAATTACTTCCGCAACTTTGCGCTCTGACTTACTGAAATTCTCCAGGTTTTTTTGAATTTTTTCTAATGTATTCATAGTGTTCACGAGGGTATAGAGAACAACTCGCTGGCTCTGCTAACGAAAGGAAACACGAAGATTCCGGAGTAGAGTGGGGCGTTAACGAAAACAACCAGCGCCATAGAATCAGTATAAACCTGATCTTCAATCAGTCTAAACCAATAACGGGTACTATTTAGTGAGAATTTGACAGGCCTCAAACAAAATGTTGTAAAAACTACAGAATTGGATGTGTAAACGAAGTTTTGTTGCGCTAGTCGCACGATAATGATGTTTGAGTTACATCAAAACGAAAAAAAATTTCAAATTGATGTAACTTGATCTGGCCGTTAAGACGATTGAATATCAACAACCAGCTGCTGAATTCTTTTCATCAAATTTGGTGCTTGCTTGGCGATTTCGCGTTGTTCATCAAGCACTGAGCTCAAAATTTCTTTTGTGGTCAGTGGATTTGCCAAAACCACTCTAAACACTATCGTATTCATGCGTTGCCATTGGTCTGGGTTCAGTCTTGTACGTGAAACGAACGATTTGCCCGTTTCGCGCTGACGCTTTTGAATAAACTGTGTTAACTCATTGATCAGCTCATTCAGTTGTTCTTTTTGTGAGCCTTCTGCTTGTGCTAATGCTTCACGGATGAATGGCGGCAAATAACGGTATGTGAGCAGACAAAGCTCTGGTTCAGAAACTAATTCGAAATCATCTTGCTGTTTGATTAAATCCGCAAAGTAGCGAGCTTTTTCAATGCTTTGGTCAATCAGAAGCTCGTAACCTGGGCGACTTATGATGTGCATTGCGGCGTAGACCAACATCGCCATGCCCGAACGTGAGCCTTCTAGTGTATGGCTGCCTAGGTCTTTTGAACCTTTGCGCAATATATATTGAGCGTGATGCTCTATGGATTTCATTGCGTCAGGGTCTTTGAACAGAACCATACCAGCGCCCATCGGGATATAGAGCTGCTTGTGTGCATCAATAGTTACTGAGTCTGCCATTTCCACACCTTTAAGAAGATGACGGTGATGGTTAGACATCAGTGTTGCGCCACCCCATGCGGCATCCACATGGAAGTGACAGCTGTGAGCTTGGCAGACTTCAGCGATTTCAGGCAATGGATCAACATTACCTGTCTCTGTTGTGCCAGCCACACCAATAACAGCAATAGGCTTGATGTTTTGTTTTTCGAGCTCAACAATTTTCGCTTTCAGGTCGTTGACAATAATACGGTTGTTGGCATCGGTTTTAACCGCAACCAAGCCCTCTTGGCCTAGCCCTAATACATCGGCTGCTTTCTTAAGGGAGTAGTGACCACGCTCAGACACTAGCACCGCTAAGCCATCATAGCCATAGTGCTTCATGGCTTTAAAAAGGCCTTCCTTTTCAACGCCTTTAAATGAGCCATTGGCTCTTAACGCTTTGTTACGTGCTACCCAAAGCGCAGTGATATTGGCAATGGTGCCGCCGGAACAAAATGCGCCTAATGAGTGGTTTGCACTGTGCATCCACTGATTGTAAAACGTATCATTCTGACCATATATCAAGCGATGCAGCATACCCAAAACTTGACGCTCAAGTGGCGTAAAGGCTTTGGAAGTCTCTATTTTTACCAGGTTTTGGTTTAAGGCGATCATGATCTTTGACAGTGGCATCAAGAAATAAGGCAGTGCCGATGTCATATGACCAATGAAGCTTGGTGAAGATGTGTGAACTGAGTGCGACACCAAAGTGTCGAGTAAGTGCTCTGTATGATCTGACACGAACTCTGGCTGCTCAGGAATCTGAGCAGAAGAAAAGTCTTTTTCGATTTCGCGTAAAGGCTTTTCTTCTGCCACGATGTGTTCACGAAGAAATTGATTTAGATTTCGCGAGAGGCTCTCGTCAATTTTAGTTAACGTTGAGTCCGGACCTTCTGGGACAGTGAAGATCTTTAGCAAGCTCTCAAAGCTAACATCAGCGGTTTTTTGTTCCTTAACCATAGCAAAGAATCTTTGTAGTTATTTTGGTAATGCGAGCGGCACAATCTAAACTAAAACGGGCGCAAAGTCCCGTTTTAATTGTTGAAACCCAAGTTGTAGAAATGAAAATTTTAGGTGAAGGTTACGATATTCACATTAAAAAATTCTAGATTGAGTACGTTAAAACATTCTAGTGTTTTTGAATGCTAATCAACGACTAATGCGAGCAACCTTAGTCACATTTCTGCTTTTCAATCTTTTCTATTGACTGATTGTACTTATTAAGTGCGGTATCAATTTGTTGGGGATGACTAAGCAGATCAGCGAATGCTGAACGAAGCTCGTAGTTTTTTGGGTGGTTAGTTGATTGACGGTCGCTAAATGTCTGTTTTGCAACTTCACCTAACTTATCGCTTCGGGTCGCTAACTGCTTAACGTCATGTTGCTCTAGTTTTAACCATGCTTCGATTGGCTGTTCCGTCGCAACGCGGCTAGGGTCGTTCTCTAGAAAGTAGTGAACCGCTTCGCGGTTTAATTCAAAGTGATGTTTACGTCCATCTAAGAACCATTGGCTAACTTCTTTCAGATCTGGATATTGGGTAACCGTCAAATCAACTAGATCTTGATACCACTGTAGTGAGGCATCGACGTAGCCATCGTATTTGCTAGCAAGACATTGTTGATCTGCGGCAAGCGTAAAAGTTGAGCTTGTAGCGAGGAGCGCTGCAACGACAAAGCGTTTCATTCTTCTTCCTTCTGGTTGTTATCCCTTTATTAACGCAATGCACATCAGTTGATGTTTCTCCCTTCTTTCTATTTGGTCGTGACAAATCGTTGGGCTGAATGACGAAAAGAAAGAGGGGTCTTGCCAAAAAATATTGACCACTTTGACGTTAACTGGGTATTTAAATTTTTGCCGTATTGTAATGGATGTTAAAGCGAAAACCTGAGATCTAGCTAGCAAGTGATACAAAGAAAAGCATCATAACTGGTACCAATAAACTCAAAATAAAGCCGCTAACGATAGCAACAGGAACACAACGCACACCACCGGTGGTTTGAATAACGGGTAGGGTGAAGTCCATTGCTGTTGCACCGGCATAACCAATTGCGGTGCACGGATAGCTACGAATAAAGAGAGGAATGGCAACCAGTGCGACTAGCTCTCTCATCAATTCAATCAAGAACGACGCGCCACCAAATACCGGACCAAAAGCGTCACCCATTAAAATACCTGCGAGGGAATACCAGCCAAAACCTGAAGCCATTGCGAGTGCTTGATAAAGAGGAAGATCCAAAAGCACCGCTGCAAGAACGCCACCAAGCATACATGTTGCGATGACAACAGCCGCAATGGCCATTCCTTGTTTATTTAATAGGATTTGACGCAGAGTAAGTCCACTATTGCGCAGCTGAATACCAATAAAAAATAGAAGTAGAAAGAGTATCCATTCGCTTGCTGTATCTACCCAACTCAAATCAATGGGTAACAGCAGGCCAACCACTAACCCTCCGCCAACGACCACGATAAGCTTAACAGACTCTAAAGCCATCGAAGATAACGGTAGCTTCTTTTGATTCTGATTGGTCTGGAGTGGAATAATTTTATCAATAATAGGCAGAGCCAACAGGTTGCAGGCACTTAGACACAAAAAAAACGTACTCGCATAGAGGAGAATACTTTGTAAGTTGCTGCTTAAATTATCGAGCGCCGCCAAGCTAAGACCCATCAACGACAAAATGACGTAAATAAGGTAGGACGTTGACTGATTGATCTTCTCCAATAACGAAGATCGAGATATAGGAATTAGATACCCCACCACAAGCGGAGCGAAAATAAATAGCATCCCTGAAAACATAAAGCTCAATGATTCCTTTTTGAGATAACATCAACACGCATAAATCAAATTATCTATCGGTTGAAATTAAAGACATTTCACCACACACAGCTCAGCCTTGAGCGAATCGTTTTATCACGGATAAGGTATTATCAGAAAGCGATAAATTACAAACCGCTAGCATTGAGTACAGCACGGATTTGATCATTGAAGTCAGTATCACTCATGTTACTAAGTTCATACAAGACTTCTGCACCAGTTAAGTTGAATTCAACTTCATGTTCGTCAATGCGTTCATCGTGATTGCGGAACATCAATAAATGATGCGCAATTCTAGCGATGTCGAGATAACTCACTTCTGGTCGCGTTAACTCGTATTTTTCATTTGAGGATACTTCTCTAAAGTCGTTGTCAAACCCCCAACGCTCAAGTACCAGTTTACTTGTGGCAGAACAACGTGTTTGGAAGATCTGCAATGCAATATCTGGGTCTAAGTAATTGCCCCTATCTAAGTACAAGTGGTACTCATTAATTAGGCAAAATAACCCAATATCGGCTAATAGACCGACCAATAACGCCTTTTCTTGCTCTAGATGGCCATAAGTGCCTGGCTCGTGGCTACGAAACGATTGAACCAACATCACCATGACGGCACCGAGCTCACGAGATATCGCGGCACTCTTCACCAAGATGGCATTGCATTCTTTAGTGAGATTAACTGAGTGTTTAAGTTGCTCAATCGCTTGTGCGGTAACAATATCACGTACACGAAGTATTCCGAGACGAGATACCGCTGTAGTTAAGTCGTTGCAGGTGATATTTCTGCGATTGAAAATCACAGAGTTAGCGACTCGTAAAACGACCGCTGCTAATCCGGGATCTTCCAATAAACAGTTAGCAACATCGGCAATCGTGGTGTGTTCTTCGACACATAACTGCTGAATTTTAAGCACGACATCAGGAATAGGAGGTAACGAAATCTTACCCGTGGCGATGGACTGTTCTACCAGCTGAGCAAACTCGGATTCCAGTGCGTTGATAAGCTTATCTTTATTATTTGGCAGCCAAAAAAATGATAAATGTTCCATTGTGACGCTGTACTTGAGATCTTTCGTACAGTGTACCCTTACAGCGTATTCTTTATCAATTAAATGCGTATTATGTGCCCGTAATTGCCAGCGAGATCATAATGATGGCGTGTTTTAGGCATGCTATGCGTCAAAAAAATATCACCACACAAACAATAAGTGTGAAACTAATCACGTATGCAGAATTTATACTTTTTTATATGTGACCTATGTCCTAACTTATTTTTCAACGTTAAGTATGATTAAGCAAGTTGGTGAGCACAACTCACAAAAATATCGCCAACAAATCGACATTTATAATTCGCTATAAGCTGCTGTTTATCTGGTGACATCGCTAATCGGGGTAATTTATTCAGATTAAAGAGGTCAATGGACATGACAGACCAAGCTTTTTTTAAATATGTACGCACCTTCAGTGAGTACCAAAAACGTTCTATGTTCGGTGGTATTGGTTTATTCACCGATGATGCTATGTTTGCGCTTGTCAGCAATGATTGCTGCTACTTACGTGGTGGTAATGGGCTAGATGAAGTGTTTACTCAACTGAGCTGTGAGAAGTATAAGCACGTCAAAAAACAGACGACGGCAACCGTAAATTATTATGATGTAACCGATTTATTCGAATCCGGATATGTAGGGCTTGATGAACTGGTACAGAAATCAATTGAATACTCAATTAAGGAACGGAAATATCAAAAGTCCTCTGCCAGTAGACGCTTAAGAGACTTACCCAACATGCAACTAACCCTTGAACGTATGGTCAAGAAAGCCGGTGTTGATGACGTAGAAACCTTTTTAGAACTTGGACCTGTAAAAGTCTTCAACAAAGTTAAAACGGCTTACGGTAATGATGTTGATGTAAAGCTACTGTGGAAATTTGCTGGTGCAACTGATGGCGTACATTGGAAACTGATCCAAGAGCCGCGTAAAAAACAGTTATTGGCACTGTGTGACTAAGCGAAGCTGATCGCACAATGATTGACTCGTTTCGATGGAGTTAGCGGGTCGTAAAAGCAAGTGTGAAAAGCGGAAAAAGGACGTTGAAGTTTTTTACCACTTCATTGAGTTAGTCATTAAATTAGACAAAAAAACCGAGGCAGAGACCTCGGTTTTTGTTTTTTTAATTTGCTCTTTTCTTACAGCACAAATCTTAAAACTTAAAACGCGTAGTGAACATTACCTGATCACCGTAAAAATCGTTGATACGAGCTTCAGCACCCAAAGAGAAAAGCTCTGTTGAGTGGAATCGAGCGTAGGCAGAGCCAGTCCAATCGTCATCGTTATCGATAGAAACGTAGCCGACTTTGCCGCCTACTTCTAATTGAGGGCCCAACCATTGGCGAACACCTAAGTTAAGCTCCATACCAACATCTGTGCTGCTCTCATTCGAAGGTTGCACAACGCGCATTAGCATTTCACCAGTAAGATCTGCCCAGTTGTTTAGCGGAGAATGGAAGCCAAAGCCTGCAGCTGAGTCAAAATCACTTTCAAACTCAGAGTCAATACGAGCAATAACATGCGCGTTCGGGTGAATTGATTTGCTGAATCCAGCACCAAATGTCACAGGACTTGCGCCAATACGTGCTTCGAAATAGTCGTAGCTAAAGTTGCTCATAGTTGCTGGCGCATTGCGATCGTTTGCAGCTAGGGCATGGCTTGATGCCACTAGTAAGGCAGCGGCTAATAGTGTTTTACGCATAACTAACGATAAACCTTGTTCATTATTTCCATGGATTCAAGCAACCACTTGAACCGTAATCTGATTTGTCCGACATCATAATAAAAAGGAAGGTCCACGACCAACAAAAATGTGTCGATGTTTTGTCAATTAACTTAATAGTTCCTTGGTTTAAGCAAAAACTACGCCATATACGTAGTGTCCGAGAATTTCACTCGGACAAGTAACGATGTTTTTCTAACCTCATTCGACTATGCGAGGTTAGGTGGTGCAATGAGCATCGTTGAGTTCAAGTTAGAACCAAACACTTTATTACTCGCCAAAGCTTGCTCTTCTTTCTGCCATGGCGTTGAGGATTGCCTCAGAATCAAGGATTTGAGTCCAGGATAGCAGGTTATCATCATTCTCAATCACAAACGCGGTAAGCTGAGACACGATTGCTTTTCTCAATGCTTCACCTTTCCAAGGTTTGGCAATGTAATAATCGAGACTCGCGTTATTTACGGCTTCTACGGTGTCTTCCAAACCAGCTTGTCCTGTGAGTAAAACTTTGCGCGCTGCTTTTGTGTCACCATTTTGACTGAGTTCGATTAAGAAGCTGATCCCAGTTTGTTCCGGCATAATGTGGTCACATAAAATGAGCGCAAGCTGAACTTCTTCTTCCGCCATCTCCTCAATCACTTGCCGAGCTTCAGTCACCGATTCCGCTCCTTCGACGACAAAGTTCTCCTCGAAGGGAGCAAGATCTTGGAGCACGCTATCCAAGACTTCTCGTTCGTCATCGACACATAAAATTAGATACTTGGTCATGTTTCATCTCCTTCTTCGATGACTGGTAACCAGACGGTCATTCGTGTGAACTGGCCGATCTCTGATTCGACGTCAATCCACCCTCTGTGTGCTGTTACGATTTGCTGGCAGATGGACAGCCCGATGCCTAAGCCAAAATTACCTTCTTTTTTTGTGGTGAAGTTCAGCTCGAAAATGGCGTCTCTTTGCGATTCAGGAATGCCACATCCATTATCTTCAAATGAGATAACGGCATAATGTGTGTGCTCTTTTTCTATAAGGCGTGTTTGTATGTTTAACACACCTTTCTCTGGAAATGCGTCAATGGCGTTAGAGACCAAGTTCGTCCACACCTGTTGGAGTGCGATCGGTTGACAAAGGATGGAAGGCAAGTTTGCATAGTCGGTTGAAACTTGGTGCATTTTTAATTTGTTCTCGAAAATCACCAAGGTGTCTTCAATGCCCTCATGAATATCGGCATAGTGCAGGGTCTCATCATCTGACCGAGCATATCCTTTCAGGCTTTTTACCATATCAGCAATTCGTGCTGCACAGACATTAATTGAGCGAAGTGTAGAACCTGCTTTGTGGTATTGCTCTAGTGTATTGAGAGCATGATAAGACGCTTTCTGCTTTCTCGTTAGTTGGGTAAGTAGCTCTTGATCGGACTCTAATCCAAGGCTCACCACTTTTTTTGCCAATGCTCGGTCTGGAAGAGTATGGCTAAGCGCTTTTACGCGTGATCTGAGCTCGGCGGTTGAAGCGGGTTTTGAGGTTTGCGCTTTGCTCAGTAATTCAATGCCTTTGCTTTGTATATCGGAACTGGGCGCATCGTTAAGTAATCGTTCTAGCGTATGCGTTAAATTCTCTACGCCCCTCAATATCGCGGCTACTGGATTGTTTAGTTCGTGTGCCACTCCCGCAACCAATTGGCCAAGCATCGCCATTTTTTCTCTTTCAATGAGCTGCTGGTGGGCTGATTCTAAAGATTCGAGCGTTTTTTGAAGTTGCAGTTTGGTGTTGATGCTTCTTTGCAATCGGCGGTTGAAGTGGCGTAAGAGCAAGTTTGTAAAAAGAGGCAGTAAGTTTGAGTCGCTTTGCATCACTTTATTGAATACGTTGCGATCGAGTTTGATAACTTCTGTTTTGGTTAGTGTCAGAGCTGTCGAGAAAGAACATTCCCCAGTAACAAACGACATGCCTCCGACAATATTCCCTTTGTTATGGCGTACAACCTCTCGCTGCATGCCTTGCTCATCGCGCTTGTACAGAGCCACTTCACCTTCGGTGATAAACCACAAAAAGCAATTTGGCTCGCCTTCCACGGTTAATAAGTGTTCAGGTGAGTATGTACGGCACGCTCTTGTTTCGTCATTATCTTTAAAAAATTGCTGGAGAGCGGAGATCACTTGCTCGGCTAACTCGGCATCAGACATCGAGTGGTAGTCGTGTAAGAATCCGGCTTGATAATGGCTCATCTGGTTATTGATGTGCGCTCGCAACAAGCTGTGATGATCCAATATCTGACTGTAACTTAGCAGGTCTTCTTTGCCATTTCGCAAGATAAATTGGGTCAGCTCTTTTTGCACTGTGTTAAATAAGACGTGATCTGGCAAAGGTTTAGTGAGGCAGTGGTCGAGCCTGCCCTCATTAACGGCAGTGAGAATTGCCTCTATATCAGACGAGCAGCTAATAAGAATTTTTCTTGCTTGCTCGGTATGTGGCATCCGGTCTAAACCAATAAGAAAATCCACGCCGTTAAAATGAGCGTGATGGCTCGCTATAACTAAAGCAACAGTCTGTTCTCTTTCTTCTAGATACTCTAAAGCGCTTTGAGCCTCTTCTATCGATTCGACAGAAAAAATATCAAACTTACTTGAGAAGGCAGACAGCTCCAATCGAAACTGTTCAGCACTGATTGGGTTGTTGTCGAGACACAACACAGCATAACGATTCACAGATGTTTTAGCTCCGGTTAAAACTTAGCCACGCAAACTTTAACAATAAAAGGACATGATGAGTGGGAGCCAAGTATGATTCCTGATTAATGGACTAGAATAAGCATCAATAGTCTGATTTGTCTCAATGTTTTCTCCGCAGGTGGTTTGGGGTAGACTGACCGAAAATATCTAATAAGTGACGTTATGCAAAATCTTAAAAAAATCGGCGCCATTGGTGGTGCTATCTCATTAGCACTGTGTTGGCCATTGGCTGTCGGACAAATTGGTCAGTCCATCATTGAAGATGGTATTACCAATATGAATGATGAAATGATTAAAGGCGAAGTGGTCGAGTATCAGCGTGGCTATTTGTCTTCAGTCGTGCTGACTCGTTATTCAGTTGTTGATCCTGAGCTTAAAACGCAGTTAGAGCGTGATGGTATGCCAACGACGTTTGACGTAACCAGTGATGTTAGCCACGGTCTAACAAGCCTAACAGCAGATTCAAAATTGGTGGACAATGACTTTTTGCCTCTCACGATGCATAGCCAGACTCAACTAAATGGCAATACAGCATTTATCCTCGACCTAGACAGTTGGCATTATCGTAACGAAGCGCAAGGTGTTTCTGTTTCTACAAGCCCTGCAAAAGTAACAGGTGATGTTACGGTATTGGGTGATCTCAATTACCAAGTTTCCGTTCCTTCTGTTCAAGTGGATTTTGAAAACGGTGAAGAGCTTCATCTGAATGCATTGACAGGGCAAGGTAAAGGAAAGCAAGCAAAAGGCTACTGGTTAGGCGAGCAATCTTTCTCTCTAGAGAAGCTAGATGTGGTTGATGCGAACTTAACGCCTGTCTTTTTGATTGAAAATGCGAGCTACCGTGGTAACACTACGATGAGTGAGTCTGGTGATAAGCTGAACAGTCAATTAAACCTAGATGCTAAGAAACTACGTTTAACTGATGGGACGGATGTCGATAACTTTAAGTTGGATTTCTCAATTGCAGATGTGGATAGCCAGTCTTTTGATCAAATTATGTCTATCTATCAAAGCTCTCCTATGTTAGATGAGCAGGAAATTGCGAATTTATTGCCGCATGTCGATACGCTGTTTAGCAAAGGTTTTGATTTATCCGTGAACGAGCTTTCACTCGCGTTCGGTGACGGCAAGTTCCACAACGAGTGGCAACTATCCATCCCTGAAGGTACTAAGCATATTACTCAAGATCCAATGAAGTTGGTGACGGCCACTACTGGTGAACTTAGCACTTACTTCTCTGATGAATTAGTAACGCATTACCCATTTATTCAAGAAGGGATTGATGAGCTCCTTATTATGGAGTTGATCGAAAAAGTAGAGGGCGGTTATCAATTAAAAGCAGAAATTGGTGAAGGCAAATTGAAGTTCGAAAATGGGCATGAGTTCCCATTGGTGGCTCTACTTATGCCTGCTTTGATGCAGCAACAGTAATTCGTGTTGTTGCGAATTTGTTCCAATTCAACGCTTAGTCTTTAAAAAGAGGTCGTAAGACCTCTTTTCTTGTTTTTATCACTGCAAAAACGTGATATTAATTTCGTAATATTTACATAGCAGGAGCAATGAGCATCATGGAACAAAATACGGACAACGTATTTAACTTCAGTGCAGGACCAGCAGGTCTGCCTAAAGCAGTTATGCAGCAAGCACAACAGGAACTAATCGATTGGCAAGGCCTTGGTACTTCGGTCATGGAAATCAGCCACCGAAGCAAAGAGTTCATCAAAGTTGCAGAAGAAGCCGAGCAGGATTTACGTGATCTTCTGAATATTCCGGACAACTATAAAGTGCTGTTCTGCCAAGGTGGTGCTCGTGCTCAGTTTGCTGCTGTTCCTCTAAACTTACTTGGTGATGCCGATACGGCAACTTACATCGATGGTGGTTATTGGGCTGAAAGCGCGGTAGCTGAAGCGAAAAAATACTGCGAACCAGACGTGTTTGATGCAAAAACAGAAATCAACGGGAAAGTCGCGGTTCTACCTGCAAGTGAATGGAAAATTGCTCCAGAAGCGGCTTACGTTCACTTCTGTCCAAATGAGACCATTGATGGTATTGAGATTAACGATCTTCCTATCACCGACAAACCGATTGTTGCTGACATGTCTTCGACAATTCTTTCTCGTGAAATCGATGTGTCTAAATACGGTGTGATTTACGCGGGCGCTCAGAAAAATATTGGTCCTTCCGGCATTGCTATTGCTATCGTGCGCGATGATTTATTAGGTATGGCGAAGCAGGTACTACCAAGTATTTTGGATTACACTGTTTTGGCAGAAAAAGAATCAATGTTCAACACGCCACCAACCTTTGCATGGTACTTGTCTGGTCTTGTTTTCAAATGGCTGAAGGCACAGGGTGGAGTAAAAGCGATTGAGCAAGTGAACCGCGCTAAAGCCGCGCTACTGTATGATTACATCGATCAGTCTGATTTCTACCGTAATGGCGTGCACTCAGCAAACCGTTCTTTGATGAACGTGCCATTTCAACTTGCTAAGCCTGAACTGGATGCAACCTTCCTTGAGCTAGCAGACTCTAAAGGGCTGAAAGCGCTAAAAGGTCACCGAGCAGTTGGTGGTATGCGAGCATCCATTTATAACGCAATGCCGCTTGAAGGCGTTCAAGCGTTAGTAGACTTCATGCAAGAGTTTGAGAAAAACTACGCGTAAGCTCAAACTGATAGTTGTTCTCCAAAGCGTCGCTATTGCGGCGCTTTTGTTTATCTCAACTCACATCATTCCAGGAAGGTAAAATGACCAAGGCAAATATTGAAGCGCTGACTAAGCAGTTCCCACTCTTGGCAGCACTTATTGATCTTGAAGAGGTTTGTTGGTTTAACCCCCATATCACTTCCTTGGAGGAAGGCTTACCTCATGTCGGGTTAGATGAAGAAGATATTCAAGCGGCGAGTGAACGGCTAGCACGATTTGCGCCTTATTTGATGAAAGCGTTTCCCGAAACGGAAACGTCGCGTGGCATTATTGAGTCCCCAGTGGTGGATATTCCCAATATGAAAGTGCGTTTGGAGCAGCAATACGACACGCCAATATTGGGCCGTTTAATGCTCAAAAAAGACAGTCATTTGCCAATTTCTGGTTCGATCAAAGCGAGAGGTGGTATTTATGAAGTGCTCACTCATGCAGAAAAGTTGGCGTTTGATGCTGGCTTGCTCTGTGAAAGCGATGATTACAGCAAATTGTTCAGCAATGAGTTTCGGCAGTTTTTTAAGCAGTACAGTATTGCGGTTGGCTCAACCGGCAATCTTGGTATGTCCATCGGCATCATGAGTGCGAAGCTGGGTTTTTCAGTTTCAGTCCACATGTCTGCGGATGCGCGGGAATGGAAGAAAAATAAGCTCCGGTCACATGGTGTTAATGTCGTAGAGCACCAAGAAGATTATGGTATTGCTGTCGAGCAAGGTCGTAAAGAGGCAGAAAAAGATCCCAACTGTTTCTTTATCGATGATGAAAACTCACGGACGCTGTTTCTAGGTTACTCTGTTGCGGGTGAGCGTCTTAAGCAGCAGTTTGATGACTTGGGAATCGTTGTTGATGAGCATCATCCATTGTTTGTTTATCTTCCTTGTGGTGTTGGCGGCGGGCCTGGTGGCGTGGCATTTGGCTTGAAGGTAGCATTTGGCGAGCATGTCCACTGTATTTTCGCAGAGCCAACGCACTCACCGTGCATGCTGTTGGGCGTACATACAGGCTTGCATGACGATATTTCGGTACAAGATTTGGGTATCGATAACATCACCGCCGCTGATGGCTTGGCAGTCGGGCGTGCCTCGGGATTTGTCGGAAGAGCGATGGAAAGGCTACTTGATGGTTTTTACACCATTGATGACGCTCGTATGTATCACCACTTGGGTGAGTTAAGTGAACTGGAAGGTATTAATCTAGAGCCTTCTGCATTAGCCGGTATGATTGGTGCAGTGCACGTCTCGAATAACCATGCTTACCAGTCTCGAATGAAATTTGACGAAGAAAAACTCAAAAACGCAACACATCTTGTTTGGGCAACAGGTGGGGGCATGGTTCCGGAAGATGAAATGGCGGCTTATCTCAAAAAATCTGGTCGGTAAATCAGCACTGTATACGTGCTTAATTAGGTAACTAATAATACAGGAATAACAAAAGGGCTCATCATTTGATGAGCCCTTTTAGTCACTGAAAATCGAATTATAGAGATTGTAATAGCTGGTAGTAACGACCTTTTTGAGCGAGTAGCGTTGGATGGTCGCCTTGCTCGATGATCTCACCTTGTTCCATCAAACAGATGCTATCCATACTTTCTAGCTCTATCAGTCGGTGTGTAATGAATACTACTGTCTTATTAGCAAAGTGTTCATTGAAAAGCGCCATCACTTTTTGTTCCGTACGCTTATCGAGGCCTTCAGTCGGTTCATCTAAGAGTAGGATTGGGGCATCACGTAGCAATGCTCGAGCAATGCCGATTCGACGTTTCTCACCGCCAGATAACTGACGACCGCCGTCGCCTAACCAAGCGTCTAACCCCGGCTCTTCAAGAAGTCCGCCAAGCTCGACTTTTTGTAAAATAGTAGACAGTTGCTCATCACTTGCATCCGGAGCGGCCATGAGTAAGTTGTCACGTAGTGTCCCGTTTAGTACATCTACGCGTTGACTGACCACAGTCATTGCTGCTCGCAGGTCCGACTCGCTCCAATCTTGCAGTTTTGTACCACCGATTCGAACTTCACCTTGGTTAACATCCCAGTAGCGGCAAAGAAGCTGAATCAGTGTTGATTTACCTGAACCTGTTTGACCTACAATTGCAGTTTTAGTGCCCAACGGTAGTGAGAGTGACAAGTCTTTCAGCACCTTTTGCTGACCGTCAGGGTAAGTAAAATCTATGTTGTCGAATTCAATGTCTAACGTTGTGTCTTTATGTTTCGACTGCTCAGGGAAGACAACGTCAGGTTCAGCCAAAATTACTTCATTTAAACGACGAGCAGAGGTCAACGTTTGACCGAGATACTGGAATGCGCCCGCGATAGGCATCAGAATCTCAAAGCTCGCCATGGTTGCAAACGCAAACAGCGCAATCCAAGGATCAGGAGCACGACCACCTACGCCGTCTGCAGCAAACCAAAGCATCACAACCAGTGTAATGCCGTTCACCAGCATAAGCAGGCCTGAAGCCATGCCCGTTAAATTCGCGTTCACAAATTGGTTAGACAGCAACTGCTTCTGCTTCTCTAGAATGAGATTACGATAACGTTCTTCTGCTCCAAAGATACTCAGTTCACTGTAGCCTTGAAGCCAGTCCAGTGTCGCCACTCGCAATTGCGCTTTATGATGAGTGAGATTCTCGCCATTAATTTTACCCAGTTTATAGAACAGCACTGGCCATACAAACAACATGACGGTAAGAATCGAGCCAAGCAGTAGGGCGAGATGCCAATCAAAGAACGCCAGGACAGCCGTTAAACTCAATATGCCAAAAATACCAATCACGACAGGGCTGATAAGTCGAAGGTATACGTGATCCATCGCATCTACGTCCGCTACTAAGCGGTTGAGCAGATCGGCATCACGCATCGTAGAAACACGACCCGGAATCAGTGGTGCAAGTTTCTTAAAGAAGAAGATACGTAGATCGGTAAGCAGCTTGAACGTTGCATTGTGGCTAACGACACGTTCTCCCCATCGACCTGCGGTTCGAGCCATTGCAGCGCCGCGTACCCCGGCACCTGGTAACATGTAGTTGAAGGTCTCACGAGCAACCGTCAAGCCTGCCACCGCTGCGGCTGAAATAAACCAACCTGATAGCGTTAATAAGCCAATAGACGCCGCTAAGGTCAGAAATGCCAGTAGCATACCTAGCGAAAGACCAAACCAGTGTTTTTTATAGAGTTTTAGATAAGGGAGTAAATCACGCATCTAAGTTCCCCTTGTCTGTTTCACGTTGTGCGAGGTTCGCTTCCAACATGTCTTTAAATAAGCCATCTTCTGTCGACAGTGTGGCGTAATCACCACGTTGAACAATCTGGCCGTCCTGCATAACAAGAATTTGCGATACGTTTTGTAAAGGCGCAAGTTGGTGAGTAATCATCAAATTCGTTGTGGCATGCGCATACTTGTTAATGCCTTCCATCACGAGTTTTTCACTGCGAGCATCTAAGCTTGCGGTTGGTTCATCTAATAACCAAAAACGACCATTTTGTAGCATGGCGCGAGCCAGTGCTAAACGCTGCGCTTGGCCGACAGATAAACCACCAGAACGATCAGATATCGGATAATCCAACCCATGCATTTCAACAAATTCAGCAGCGTGAGAGTCATTCAACACAGAATGTACGTCTGCATCCTGAATATTGTGCTTACCTAGTGTGATGTTATCTCGAATGCTACCGTGTAATAGCATCGGGTTTTGACCAATCCAGCTTACTGCCTCTCGCCATGTGGCTAGATCCAGTTGCGACAATTCACAACCATTAATCTTCAAGCTACCTTGATAAGGCATGAAACCGAGGATGGTGTTTACCAAACTTGTTTTACCTGCACCACTTGGTCCAACCAAAGCGGTACTTTTGTTGGCTTCAAGAGAGAAGGATAGGGGACCTGCGAGCTGCTTACCTTCCGGACTAAAAATGGTTAACTGGTCCGCTTCAATATGGATAGGGCTGTTTTTATCTAACGCTTGGGTACCATCTTTGATTTGATCGACTTCTAAATCCAGAAACTCGACAATGCTTTCTGCTGCGCCAACCGCTTGCTGTTTCGCATGATAGAACGTGCCCAAATCACGTAATGGCTGATAAAACTCTGGAGCAAGAATCAGAATGAACAAACCAGCAAAGAGCGTAACACCTGTGCCGTAGTAGCCGAAGTCCAGCTCCCCGATATAACTAAAGCCAAAGTAGACAGCGGTAATTGCGATAGAAATGGAAGTGAAAAACTCTAACACCGCAGAAGACAGAAACGCGATTTTCAGAACGTCCATGGTACGAGTACGAAAGACTTCTGAAGCACCCTTTAGCGTCTCAGTTTCAGATTTTGTTCTATCGAATAAGCGAATGGTTGTCATTGCTTGCAAGCGGTCATAAAAGTGACCCGACAAACGCTGCATCGCTTTAAAGTTTTTACGGTTTGCTTCTGCGGCTTTCATCCCAACCAGTGCCATGAAAATAGGCACCAGTGGTGCAGTGACCAGGAAGATCAAGCCTGCTGCCCAGTTTACTGGGAATACGACAACCAAAATGATGAAAGGCACTAGTACCGATAATGACATTTGAGGCAAGTAGCGTGAGAAGAAATCTTGCATATCTTCTACCTGCTCTAAGATGAGCGTTGCCCAACTGCCAGCAGGTTTGCCTTTGATGTAAGCTGGCCCAAGTTTATGAACTTTATCTAAAATGAGTTGGCGAATATAAACTCGAATTTGCTCCCCGCAACGGTAACCGGCAAGCTCTCGACCCCAGGTACAAGCAGCTCGACCGATAACCGTGCCACCGAGCCCAACAAAATGCCAAATGAGGTCGGCTTTGTCGACTTGGTCAATGATTAACTGGTGCAGAATGGAGGCGAGCAGGGCTGCTTGAGCCAATAAAAACACGCTTGAAAGTACGCCTAGGCCTATCGCAATCATAAGCCAGCGCTTGGCTAACTTACTTTGTTGCTTCAGCCACTTATTCAAGCTGCTTTGCTTTTTCTTATCCATCGTGAAGGCTTAATGATAATTGTTTTAATGAGGCGGTAGTATACAAAAGAAAACCCAGCGGGAATACCGCTGGGCTTTAAGGATATGACACAAATGTGAAAAGTTATTTGTCACCAAGTGAGTCTAAGAAACGTTCAGCATCTAATGCAGCCATACAACCTGTACCTGCAGAGGTGATCGCTTGACGGTAGTTGTGGTCCATTACGTCGCCAGCTGCAAATACACCTTCGATACTAGTTTGTGTTGCGTTGCCTTCAAGACCTGATTGAACGATGATGTAGCCATCTTTCATGTCTACTTGGCCTTCAAAGATTTGTGTGTTTGGCTGGTGGCCAATTGCGATGAATGCACCCATTACATCGATATCTTCTGTCGCACCGCTGTTCACGTCTTTAATGCGGACGCCCGTTACGCCCATATCGTCTCCCAGTACTTCATCGAGAGTGCGATCGGTATGAAGAACGATATTACCGCTTTCAACTTTATCCATCAGACGTTTCACAAGGATCTTCTCTGCGCGGAATGAATCGCGGCGGTGGATCAGGTGAACTTCTGACGCAATGTTAGATAGGTATAGCGCTTCTTCAACAGCCGTGTTACCACCGCCCACAACTGCAACTTTCTGATTACGGTAGAAGAAACCGTCACAGGTTGCACAAGCAGAAACGCCGCGACCTTTAAATGCTTCTTCAGACTCAAGGCCAAGGTATTTTGCTGATGCGCCGGTAGATATGATTAAGGCATCACAAGTGTACTCACCTGAGTCGCCTTTTAAACGAAATGGGCGTTGTGATAGCTCTACTTCATTGATGTGATCAAATACGATTTCAGTTTCGAAACGCTCGGCGTGTTCTTTCATGCGATCCATCAATGCTGGACCTGTCAGTCCCTCAGCATCGCCTGGCCAGTTTTCAACTTCAGTTGTGGTGGTTAGCTGACCACCTTGTTGCATTCCCGTCACAAGCACAGGGTTTAAGTTTGCACGCGCTGCGTAGACGGCAGCTGTGTATCCTGCAGGACCAGAACCAAGAATTAATAATTTACAGTGTTTTACGTCGCTCATTATGGCTCCAAAAAGGGCGTAACATTTCCCTCGATTGTATGGAAATTCTTAGTGCTTTAAAAGCATAAACAACGATTGTGATCGAATAATTGGTTATAGATTAGAACCCACTAAATATTGATTGAGAACGTTGACTTCTAGCATAAAATTCTATTCGTAGTAGAGAAGTCTAGTTTCAAATATTGTCAAAGCGTAAAACTGAAACATGGCTCTGTTTTTGTGGTTTGGTTTGGTTTGTTATGTTGTTTTCGTCGTTTTGTTGAAGCTATCAACGTTAAAAGCTGGTAATTGCAGAATATTTGCGTAACCTAGTGTGTAAATTAAATGTTAATTAATGTGCCTCATTAAAGGAGCAAATGATGTTACATTCACGTGAGAATACTCTACATTTAACACAGCTCAGCATGGCAGCAATTGAGCAGCTTTCCCCATCGTTTGAAGAACTGCCTCGTACCGAACATGCAGATGGTCAGTATCGACTACGACGTTATTCTGTGGTTGGTTTTGATAACGGCAAAGTCATCGACTTAAATAAAAATAGCTTTGTTCAATCCTCTGATATCAACCGATTTCAAGGTGATGTTGTAAGACAATTCGAGCCAATTGAGAAGGATATTCTTACCAGCGATGGATTTCGAGAAATGTGTGAATTGTTTGTCAATGCGAATCATCTGCCAAACGGTCAAGAAATAGAAATTCACCAAATCCGTATCAGGGCACTGGAAGAAGAAACCCAAGTAGCACCTGAAGGTGTGCACCAAGACGGTTTTGATCACATTGCAATGGTTGGTGTGGGACGCCATAACATCATCGGTGGCGACATCATGCTGTACAGCAGCCATAACCAAGCCCCATTTTTCCGTAAAGTGCTAGAAACCGGAGAGGTCGCAATCTTGGCTGATAGCAAGCTGTGGCATAACGCGTGCCCAATCCGCTCTGTTATTGATGACGAAGCGGGCCATATGGATGTATTTGTACTCACGGCTACGGATAAGCGTAATGAACTTCAATCTTAATCAGATCAGAGAGCAATTTCCGGCGTTGGCTCAATACCACAACGACAAGCCCGTGACGTTTTTTGATGGTCCAGGTGGCTCACAAGTGCCTCAATCAGTACTAGACAGCATGGTTGGGTATTTAGGTCGTTTCAACGCTAACTTAGGCGGGCATTATTTTTCTAGCCAAGTGACCGTTGACGTAATGCAAAATGCGCGTGAGTCGGTTCAGGCTCTACTTAATGCCCCTTCATCTGGCAATATTGTCTTCGGTGCCAATATGACCTCACTAACCTTTCAGCTTAGTCGCGCGATTAGTCGAGATTGGCAAGCAGGAGATGAGATCATTGTCTCCGCTTTGGATCACTATTCAAATGTATCCAGCTGGCAGCAAGCGGCAGAAGATAAAGGCGTTACGGTTCATCAAGTTCGTATCAACGAAGAAGATTGTACGCTGGATATGGAGCATTTAAGCCGCCTTCTTTCTGATAAAACGCGCCTTGTCGCTGTGACTTATGCATCGAACACGACGGGCTCTATTGTGGATGTACAGCAAGTAGTCAGCATGGCGCACAATGTTGGGGCACAAGTTTATGTGGATGCCGTCCATTATGCGCCTCATCATTTGGTTGATGTTCAAGCGTTAGGTTGTGACTTTTTAGCTTGCTCAGCTTACAAGTTTTTCGGACCGCACGTTGGTATTGCTTACATAGCCGATCAGTGGCTCCACAGTATTCGCCCTTACAAAGTCGAGCCTGCCACTAATATAGGTCCAGGTCGATTTGAAACAGGAACGCAAAGTTTTGAAGGTCTTGCTGGTGTCGTTTCTGCGGTTGAGTATCTGGCTCAATTTGGTGAAGTCGGTTTACCTCTTCGCCAACGGTTGGAGCAAAGCTACCAACTGTATGAACAACATGAACAGCGCTTGAGTGAGCGTTTCTTACAGCGTTTGAATGCATTAGATGGTGTCAATCTATTCGGTATCGCAAAGGAAGATAGCCAACTCCGCACGCCAACTTTTGCGCTAACGTTTGACCGATATTCTCCAGAGTTCATCGCGAAAACACTGGGTGAACATAACATTTGTGTATGGAATGGTCACTTTTATGCGTTGGGCTTAGTTCGTCAACTTGGTTTAGAAGAATCGGGTGGTGTAGTGCGAATTGGTTGTATGCATTACAACACAATAGAAGAAGTCGATATGTTATTCGATGTGCTAGAAAGCATCCTTGACGCATAACTAACGATTTCTTCCTAATAGAAAAACAAAAGCTCGAGTCAAACTCGAGCTTTTTTCATTTTTATTTGAATCAACGCGTTCTGCAAGCGATTACTCACTAACTTCAACTTCATAGGAAGTGAATTTTCTTACATTAATAACGCCAGTATCAAAGATGAGGTATTGACCTTTAATGCCTTGCAAAGTGCCAGTAACAACCGGGTTTTTATCGAAGTTATGCGAAGTGATCTTCGTTGGGTGCTGTTGTACCGGGTAGCTAAGGTCGGTAATGCTTTCGTTTAATACTTCAATGGCATCTTCGCCGAATTGCTGTTTTATCTCGGCAATTTTCTCTTCGACTAAAGGCAATAGCTCAGCAAAACGGTCCTGCAATGCCATAGGTTCACCGTCACCTTTAAGCAGTGTGCGCCAATTGGTCTTGTCTGCGATATGTTTCGCCAGTTCAACTTCAATTAAACCGGAGATATGGCGAGTTTTTACTTTAAAAATTGGCAAGCCCTGAGTCGCGCCTTGGTCAATCCAACGAGTCGGGATTTGAGTATGACGAGTAATACCAACTTTTAAGCTGGATGTGTTGGACAGGTAGACAAAGTGATCCACCATGCAATTCTCTTCACCCCATTGTGGTTCGCGACAAGTCCCTTGATCGTAGTGGCAGGTCTCTGGCTTCATGATACACATGTCGCAGCTTGCTAGCTTTTTCATGCATACAAAACAGTGGCCTTGCGAATAACTCTTTTTCGTTTTCTTTCCACATGAGCAACAAAAAATATTGCCAGTGTGAGTCAGTGTGAGCGTTTTACCCAGAAAAGGAGTTAAGTCGATTTCTTCCTCACCGACAGGAAGACGGTAGTTGACGGCACCGTCCAGAGAAGCACGCATTTTGTTTAGCGTGCCAGTTGCAATTAATGACATGACATTACTCATTATTGTGTTTTCGCACAGTATATACTGAAGTGGAGAAGAGATGCAGGGTTGACAGGAGCTTTAAAGTAAATGTCTTGCACTAAATTATTATGCATCGTGTTTTATTTTCTAAAAATTATGGCTGTGAAATGCTTCGCAAATAGAAGTTGGGCTGCACTTTTTAGAAATTTTAAAACGTGATAACGGTTCAAAATCCGTTACCATGTGTCGAAACTAAGAATTGAATGAAAAAGCGATTTTATTTCTTGATAAATCACCTTGATTTCATTTTTGAAATTATTGAACCCCACGTATTGTATAATCTCAGCAGGTCACTTGCCCATGAAGTGGATCCATAACTTTATCTTTGCTCTTTCTATTTGCACTATCAGTTTGGTTGCCCTTTATAGTGTGCTTGGCGATACGCGAAAGCTGACCATTACACCTGAGCATTTCAATATCTATGCAACTAAAGATGCCAGTGAAGGAGGTGTGAGTGAGGCAGATATCACATACGATTGGCAAAGCCTAGTCCTTAGCTGTGAACTAAAGCAGAGCTCGTATGCTTGGCCTTACTGCGGAATCTCGGTTTATACCGATTCAGCAACGCCAACACAGGGTATTGACCTTTCCAACTACCATACGATTCGATTGAAGGTGCGATATGAAGAGGCAGGAATAGGGGCTAACCCTAGCCACGACCTACGTTTGTATCTTCGCAATTATAATTCTGAGTATTCCAAGCCGGACGACGAGTACACCATTAAATATAATGGCATGCAGTTTTCTCCGTCGGGTTCGAGCGATATTGTCGAAATTCCGATTAAAAATCTTCAGGTGATGACCTGGTGGTTAGCAGATAACGGAGTCGCGATTGAGCACTCTGCACCTGAATTTTCAAACATCACACGTATTGATATTGCAACTGGGTCTGGTGCGGCACTTGGTAAACATAGAATTGTGATTGATAAAATTGAGTTTGAAGGCGCTTACCTTGCGCAAGAAACATTGTTGTATGCATTATTACTCTCTTGGATGGCGCTTGGACTGGCTTTTTCACTGCATGAGTTACGAAAAAATAGAGTGGCTTATGAAAAAGCGCAAAAGCGTCACCGTCATTTGGAAAAGGTGAATGATACTTTGCGAGCTCAAAACTATGAGTTTGCAGAGCTAGCGCATCGAGATGCTTTGACGGGCGCGATGAACCGATATGCTGTGCAACACTGGCTGGAACAACAATCTCGTCAGGTTCGCTGGGGGCATAACACCTTCAGTATTCTCTATTTGGACTTGGATAAGTTTAAAAAGGTGAACGACAAATTTGGGCACCAAATGGGGGATGACATATTGCGCGAATTTGTCATGGTGGTAGCGACTTCTATTTACTCAGACGATCGACTCGTTCGTTGGGGCGGCGAAGAGTTTGTCGTATTTTGCCCTGATACCAATATTGAACAAGCGTTAGAGAAGGCAGAAATGATTCGCAAAAATGTGGAGGATCATTTGTGGGTGCACGGTGAATCATTAACTTGCAGTATTGGCGTTGCCCAAATGCAGAATGAACGCGTCTCAGAAACCATGGCGAGAGCTGACGAAGTGCTGTATCAGGCGAAGCGCAATGGTCGCAACCGAGTGGAAGCTCATTATGGTTTACTTGCTTGCGAAAAGAAGCAAGCCTGATAGCCGTTCACTAAAAGGAAAGAAAAAAGGTGGCCAACTGGCCACCAAGAGGGAAACTGCTGAACACCACTTAGGGGGGAAGTTTGGGTTATCGATACGATTACCGTGAGCAGCAGTGTAGTGCTAATCGAACTTGCTATTTTTACCAGAACAACCAAGCGAAAAGCGTTAGTGCAGCAATACAGGCAATGTTTAATACGAAACCAATTCGCATCATTTCTTTTTGCTTGATATGACCCGTACCGAACACAATCGCGTTTGGAGGTGTTGCAACAGGTAACATAAATGCACAAGATGCAGCGACGGCAATCAGTGCAGAGAGAATAACCGGAGACATGCCTAAGGCTTCTGCAATGGTCGCAAATACAGGGACAAGTAGCGCAGCACTGGCGGTGTTACTCGCAAACTCAGTTAAGAAGACAACAAAAGCAACCACTGCAAGAATCGTTAAGAGAATACCGGCTTGCTCAAGGAAGCCTGACAAGCTATGAGCCAAAAATACGCTTGTTCCGGTTGCTTTTAGGACGTTACTCAGACAGATACCACCACCAAATAGGATTAACACACCCCAGTCGGTTGTTTTCTCAATATCTTTCCACTCGACGGCGCGAGAAGCACCAAGTAGAAGGATGGCGCCAATGGCTACAAGAGTATCGAACTTCGCGAAGCCACCCAGCATAGCGTTAATAGGCTTACTGAATATCCACAAAGTTACGGTCAGTAAGAAAATCGCCAACGTAATCATTTTGCCGTTTGTCCATTCGACTGGTTGATGGTCAAGGTCAAACTTGTGGCTAAGGTCAGGCTTAGTCATCGTGTACAATACGAGGATAGCGATTGGCATTAATACTAGGGAAATAGGTACACCAAACTTCATCCATTCAGTGAAGCTAAGGCCAACTTCAGCTGCTGCAATTGCGTTTGGTGGGCTACCAACCAGTGTTGCAATACCACCAATTGAAGCACTGTAAGCGATACCGAGTAGAACAAACAAAAAGGTGTTGTGGTTTTTCTTAGCGTCTAGCTTTGTCATCACACCCAGCACAAGCGGTAACATCATCGCGGCGGTGGCGGTGTTTGAAATCCACATTGACAGGCCAGCACTCACACCAAATAGCATGAATACAGCGACAGACATTTTTCCTCTTGCCAGCAATAGTACTTTATCTGCAATAGCTTGATCTAACTTTTGTTTATGTAGAGCCGCAGCTAGTGCAAAACCACCCAAAAATAGAAAAATGATGGAGTTGGAAAAGTTATTCAGTGCGGCTTGAGTGTTGAACACACCCAAAAATACCGCAAGTAGTGGTATGAGCAGCGCAGTAATGCTGACGTGAATCGCTTCGGTTAGCCACAAAATAGCAACAAAAACTAAGATGCTCAGGCCGGTTACTACTTGTGGTTCAAAGGGTAAGGTATTAAACAAGATAATGAACAATAGGATATTCGCGTTCAAAATCATGCTGTTGCGAGTGAAGAACCAATTCTTCAATGTCACAGCGAGTGCGGTCATGGGTAGTGCTCCTTTTGCATTGCCTTTTGTCGGTTTTTTATGGCAAAGTAACTGACTTGTAGTTATTTATTGATGAAATGTTACTTTGAATGCGAAAAAGAGTTTTGCCTGAATCGTAGAGCAAATTAGAAAGTGTGATGTTGAGAATTGGAAATGGGTAGAAAACTACCCATTTGTTTTATAGAAATGTTACTAGGCTTGTGAGCCACGTTATTCCTCTATTCGACGGGGACTTGAAGAGGCTCGTTAGCTGCTTTATTTGGCTCTTTTACTGCGACGATAGGTTCTTGAGGGCCAAGAAACTTAGGCTGCGTATTGATAATATACAGGTCTAAAAACGCTTTCACACGGGCTAGCAGTTCTCGAACACGCATCGATGTTTTTTGCTTGTTGGCCGTCGGCCCTGCTACCGCGAGACACTGTGCATCAATGCTGTAAGCATCAGCGATGAACAGTGCGCGTTCGCAGTGAAAGCGTTGAGTCACAATCAGAAATCGCTCCGAAGCAAAAATTTTTTTTGCTCGTACAATCGAATCTAAGGTACGAAAGCCAGCATAATCAAGGTGAATCACTTCTTCAGGCACGCCTGCTTTAAGTAAGTCGCGTTTCATTGTCCACGGTTCGTTGTATGAACGGTGGGCGTTATCACCACTCAATAAAAACTGTTTTACTTTGCCTTGGTTGTAAAGCTCAATCGCCGCATTAATGCGATGAGTGTAGTAAGTGTTGAGGATCTTTCCGATGTATTTACTGGTACCAAGAACTACGGCAACCTCATGTTGAGGGATTTGCTCGTATTCAGTGAAAATGCTCTCTTTGGCTTGTAAAACCACCCACCGGTCGATGGCAATAACAGAAACAAGCAGACTAAGTGCAGAGATCGACAAAATCAAAGCAAATCGCTTCCAGGAAAATTTCAGCTTCCACTTTGATCTTATGCGAGAAAACAACAAAACGTTTTATATCCTTAACTAAAAATGTAGTTCTCATCATATCTGATAGAAACAAAAAGAGAGAAGCCCATTTATGCCAAAATCTGGTTAGGATGATAAAAAAATAAAAGCCCCTACATGGTAGGGGCTAATTATTAAACGAATTGTCTCAAGCTTAGAACGCAGTGCGTTTGTAACGGCGGTAAACAGGTTGCCAGAACGACTGTTCAATTGCCACGTTCAATGCTTCATCAGTAATTTCTAATGCGACACCTTGTTCAATTGCCTTTTTACCAACGGCAAATGCGATTTTTTTCGATACTAAGTGGATCTCTTCTAGTGGTGGAAGTAGAGCCCCACGACCGTTGATTGCTAGAGGAGAACATGTTGCGAGCGCGCGGCTTGATTCCATTAGCATCTCGTCAGTGACACGTTTTGCATTGACAGCAAGTACACCAAGGCCAATGCCTGGGAAGATGTAGCTGTTGTTACATTGTGCAATAGGGTAAGTGCGACCTTCATGAACCACTGGCTCAAATGGGCTACCTGTTGCAACCAGTGCTTCACCATTTGTCCAACGAATGATGTCGTTCGGTGTCGCTTCCACGCGGCTTGTTGGGTTCGACAATGGGAAGACAATCGGACGCTTACAGTGTTTATGCATTTCTTCGATGACTTCTTGGCTAAATAGGCCAGGCGCACCAGAAACACCAATTAGTACCGTTGGCTTGGCGTTACGCATAACATCGAGTAGTGAGAAGCCATTTCCTTCATTTTCCCACTCTTTCGTATTGGTATGCTTTTGCACCAAGCGTTGTTGGAAATCAAGAAGGTTAGGCATGCCTTCTTGTAACAGACCCCAACGGTCAACCATGTAAACTTGTGAGCGAGCTTGCTCGTCAGAAATTCCTTCCGATACCATTTGTGCGATGATCGCTTCTGCGATACCACAACCAGCAGACCCTGCGCCTAGGAAGGTAATACGTTGTTTAGAAAGCTGAGTTCCTGCTGCTTTACAGGCGGCAAGTAGAGAGCCAACAGTAACAGCTGCAGTACCCTGAATATCATCATTGAAGCAACACACGCGGTCTTTGTAACGCTCTAGAAGAGGCATCGCATTTTTCTGAGCAAAGTCTTCGAACTGGATCAAAGCATCAGGCCAACGGCGCTGTACCGCTTGGATAAACTCTTCTACAAATGCATCGTATTCTGCACCCGTAATACGAGGATGACGCCAACCCATGTACATCGGATCAGCTAAGCGTTGCGGGTTATTGGTACCCACATCAAGCACGATTGGTAGCGTGTAAGCAGGGCTGATACCACCACACGCGGTATATAGTGACAGTTTACCGATAGGAATACCCATGCCGCCGATACCTTGGTCACCCAAGCCAAGGATACGTTCTCCATCTGTCACAACAATCACTTTAACGTTGTGGTTTGCTGCGTTGTTCAGCAAGTCGTCAATACGGTCACGGTTCGGGTATGAAATGAACAGACCGCGACCACGACGGTAAATGTTAGAGAAGTTTTCACATGCTGCGCCAACAGTCGGCGTGTAGATGATAGGCATCATCTCAGAAATGTGATTTTGCACTAGGCGGTAATACAATGTTTCGTTGGTGTCTTGGATATTACGCAGATAAATGTGTTTATCCATATCGCTTTCGAAACTTTTGTATTGCTGGTAGGCACGTTCCACCTGCTCTTGGATAGTTTCGGTCGACTCTGGAAGCAGACCTTCTAAGTTGAATGAACTACGTTCTTCAGCAGAGAATGCACTGCCTTTGTTCAAAAGAGGGGTTGCTAAAAGAGCCGGACCCGCATATGGAATATATAGTGGGCGTTTATCGTTGTTCATTGGGTGCCTTATGTAGGGTTGAAGGATGCGCACCAAATTTTAACGGGTTCACTATTTAGTTGTAAACATGCGTTGATGCACATCAATGTAATGTCGCAAAAAAATTCAGATACCGACGAAAATATCGGCAATATTGGTTGTTTAGAGATACCTAAAGCAGGATTTTTTTACTTGGGTATAATGTTTTGCATCATCAAATCAAATCCAATTTCTATGTTTCAACTACCTATCGACAGCCTGCAAGCTGAGTTTGACCATCATGTAAGGCTTAACCATCTTGTGGTG
This sequence comes from Vibrio sp. YT-18, assembly GCF_033337345.1. Taxonomy (NCBI): domain Bacteria; kingdom Pseudomonadati; phylum Pseudomonadota; class Gammaproteobacteria; order Vibrionales; family Vibrionaceae; genus Vibrio; species Vibrio sp. YT-18. Next base: position 150,877 of record NZ_JAWOQO010000010.1, read on the forward strand.
GAAGCCGAAACCGGGTCGGGTAAATCTACCCGCTTGCCCATGTGGGCGGCAAAACACGGACGCGTTCTGGTTATTGAACCACGTCGAATTGCTTGTACCTCGTTGGCTGAATTTCTTGCGGAGCAATCTGGAGGGCCAATAGGTCGCAAAGTCGGTTACGCGATCAAGCTTCATGCCTACTTTGATGAAAAAACCGAAGTTGTATTTGTGACTCCGGGGGTTGCACTGCGTTGGTTTTCGGAAAACAAGCTAGCAGACTTTGATGTCGTGATAGTGGACGAATTTCACGAGCGACGCTGGGATATTGATCTATTAACCGCCATTTTGAAGCAAGAAAATCAACATCGATTGATCGTCACTTCCGCTACCTTAGAAGGCGAAAAGCTTGCTCGTTACCTGAATGCTAAGCGCCTGAGTTCGGAGGGACGTTGCTTTCCAGTCACGGTGACACATCGTTCTACAGACAGCCGCTATTTACCGAACAAAAAGGGATGTGAACAGGAGGTTGTCGGAGCGGTAAAAGAAGCACTGGAAGATGAAGATGGCGATATTCTTGTTTTCATGCCTGGACGCAAAGAGATCACCCAATGTGCTCAGATGCTACAAAGTTGTGGCGATGTCATGGTGGTTAAACTTCATGCCTCGGTCAGTGATGAAGAACGACATCGTGCGTTGACGGTACAAAAGCAACGGAAAGTCGTATTGGCAACCAATGTCGCAGAAACCTCTCTGACCATTCCTAATATCCGGGTGGTAATCGATAGCGGCTTAGAGCGCAGAACTGTACAACGAAATGGACGTACAGCACTGACGTTAACCAACATTTCTAAGGCCAGTGCCGCGCAGCGAATGGGGCGAGCAGGTCGCGTTACCGAAGGGGCTTGTATTCGTCTATATGGTGAGCACGCGCCTTTAGAGTTGGTGACACCTCCAGAATTACACAGAGAAGAGCTCGTCGAGCCCATGCTGGCAGCGGCTTGTTGTGGGTACCGTCTCTCAACACTCGATTTTCTCGACTCAATTCCAGAAAAGTCGCTAGAGGCATCTCATTCGACGTTGTTATCCATGGAAGCGATTGATGAGGATGGCAATGTCACGCAGCACGGGAGAAAAGTATATCCACTACCCATTGATGCACTGTTTGCCGATCTCGTTACCAGAATTCAAGCGAAGCCAGAGAAGGAAGCAATGATTGATTTGGCTGCCGCCTTATCTGTGCCTGCGCAGCTCTATCAGCGACAAAGTGGTGAAGTTGCTGAGCTTCTATCTCAAGAGGAGCCATGCGGATGTGATGCCTCTTTGTTGATCCGTTTGGTTCGGGGGGAGCAACTCTCAGGCATTATCATTGATGCTAGCGCGCTCGAAGAGGCACAAGGTTTAGCGAAACAAATGCGAGAAGTGTTTGAATTGCCGGAACTTGACGTTGCCTCTCGATATAAACGTGAAGCGCTCTTTTTCTCCATCGCCTCATTGCACCCTGAGCTTGTGTTTGTCCGACGAGCTCGTCGAAGGGATGCTCTAGGAAATGGCGTAGTCGAGATGCTGGTTGGGCGTAACAGCCGCTTTCCTGATAAAGAAGAGGCGGCCATCGTGCTAGATAGCCATAGCGTGCCAGGACGAGGTGTTAAGCAAACACTAAACCTCGCATCGGTTATGATGCCTATCCCGCTGACGTTATTACGCGAACTTGAGCTAGGGGAGTGGCAACAAGGTGAGACGAATTATGAAGAAGAGACCCCAAGAGCAACGATGCACTTGGTCTACGCCGGGCGAATAATCTGTACTGAACATCAAGCGTTAAAAGGTGATGTGGCAGTTCAGTCTATTGTCGAAATGATAGAAGACGAGACACTGTTACCAGGTTTTGCTTCTCAAAGAAAACAGCAAATACAACACTGGAAGCTCTATAACGCATTGGGCCTTAATGCCGAAGGAGAAGAGGTTAACGGCTTGGCCTCCTTGACATTTTCTAGCTGGTTAAAGGATCAGTTGGAAACACTAGGCGTTGAAAATATCGATGATATGGCGTTGTTTGAACCAGAATACTTAACATTTAACGGTGTTCCAGAATGGGAATACGACGATTTCACGGAGCAGTACCCTTTAGAACTTTCGCTGCCAGAACTCCAACTAGATGTCGAGTATTACGCGTCTCGCAAGCTGGTACAGGTCGTTTATCGAGAGGGAAACCGTAAGGGAGACCCGAAGCGTTGGGAGCTGCCACGCTGGGCTGGTTGGAAGATACAGTATAAAAAGGCCAGTCGAGTGATTGATGTGAAGTAGGTCGGCGGATGACGTTGTGACAAGAATTGATATTTTCTTGGTGAATCTATAATGATTTCATATTGATAGCGTTACTTGTGTGTTGTTTTTAGTTTCTTAATTGAAATATTAATCAATTGAATGCTTATATATGGCGAAGCTGTACATCAGTTGTTACAAAGCTGGTTTTAATATTTCCTTTTGTATGTATATTAGGGCATAAAAGACGAATGTTTTATATCCCATTGCTATATCAAAACAGTTGAACGATATTTGGTATATCTCATTTTCGAGTGTCGGGGGCATAGAATGGATCAACAAGGAAAGACGTGCATTGAATTCGACTACACTAGCTTTTTAGGAGCGACAGGTAGTAAGAAATGGACCTTTTTAGAGGCATTTGCCACCATCGCGCCTATTTTCGGTTTGATGTGGAAACAGAACATTGCGGAATTGAGCAAGCCTGAAGATCGGTTGTGGGATGCCGCATTAAAATCGATGTCTTCTCGTAAAAGTGATGAATCCAATTTGGTCCGCTTAACCCAGCTAGCTAAACATGAAGGGATCAATGAATTGCGAGTCGTTATGCCATATTCGCTCGATGTTCAGCAAATCGAGTACATAGAATCTCGCAGTCAGTTGAAGGTGGATACGTCAGAACAAGATGTCCTTAACATCAAGTTTTAGGCTGAGTATTTCCACTTCATCGATGTACTACTTAACAATAGTGCAATGAAAAGCGACCTCAAAGTAGGTCGCTTTTTATTTTGAGGTTTTTGTCACAGGTCTTAGGAAATGTGATGAATATAGAGTATTTGCACTTAAATTAACAAAAATGTAACGTTTGGAAATGCAATTGTCATAACTAGCTTCTAACTTTGTGTTTTTAGGACAAATTACCGACTAAGTGGTTGGTACTGTAAGTTCGAATTAACGTCCCTTATTGGCATACAAGGATGATCGAGTCACCACGTCATTTGGGCATAAAAACAAACACAATAAGAAAGGAAGTGAATATGTCTTTGTCTCGTCGAGACTTTATGAAAGCTGCCTCTTCAACGGCGATTGTTACCGGGCTGGTGGGCTGTGGTAGCGATGCTAGTGAATCTGCTGCGGTTACCTTTGAGCACGGAGTGGCGAGTGGAGATCCTACTCAAACACAAGTAATCATTTGGACTCGTGTTACAACCTCAGCGAGCTACGCAGATGTAAGCTGGCAAGTTTCATCTAACGAAAATTTTACTGATATCGTGCAAAGTGGCACTTTTGCCACAGACACGAGCCGAGATTTCACGGTAAAAGTCGATGTTCAAAATCTCAACGCAAATTCTCGCTACTACTATCGATTCATGGTTGGAGATGTCACTAGCGAAGTCGGGCAAACTCAAACATTACCAGAGGATGGTGTAGAAAAGGCATCCATGGCGGTTGTTTCTTGTGCAAACTATCCTGCTGGCTATTTCCATGTGTATCGAGAGATTTTAAATCAACATGAGCAAGACCCGTTTGATGTGGTGCTTCATCTCGGTGATTACATTTATGAGTATGGTGCTGGTGGCTACGCTAGTGAAGATGCTGAGGCACTAGGGCGAGAGCCAAGCAAAGGCACTGAATGTATTACCTTAGATGATTACCGAAAACGGTATGCGCAATATCGCCAAGATGCTGATCTGCAAGCGTTACATGCGAGCCTACCAATGATTGCTGTCTGGGATGACCATGAGCTTGCAAATGATACTTGGAAAAATGGTGCGGAAAACCATCAAGAAGAGGAAGGCAGTTTTAATGATCGTCGTGCATCTGCGGCTGCCGCGTGGACAGAATGGTTGCCCGTTCGTGAAAACACTTTCTCAAACATGCTGATTTACCGTCAGTTTTCGTTTGGAAGTTTAGTCAATTTGATGATGCTCGACACGCGACTTGTGGGGCGTGATAAACCGTTGGATTATTTCTCGCTCAGCTCACCAACGATGGAAGCTATTGGCGGTTTAGTTGCTCAGTCGCGCAGTCAAGACCGAGAGCTGTTAGGCGGTGACCAACTCGCTTGGCTGATGGATGCGTTCAGTACGCACGACGCAACTTGGAATGTGCTAGGGCAACAAGTGTTAATGTCTCGTATGGAGTTGCCAAGTTCGGTTATGACCGCGATGTTTCAATTGTTTACTGCCACTGAAGAACAAAAAACAGAGGCGTTATTAGCGGTAAACTCTGCGATTACGGGTTATCTCTCTGACCCAAGTTTAGATACCATTGCTTTGCCATATAACCTAGATGCATGGGATGGTTACTACGTTGAGCGAGAGAAAGTTTATCAACTGGCCAAAGCCAGCAGTGGTAACTTTGTCTGCTTGGCAGGAGATACGCACAACGCATGGGCAAGTGAGCTTAAAGACATATCTAAGCATCCTATCGGGGTAGAGTTTGCGACTAGCTCTGTGAGTTCCCCTGGGTTAGAGGCCTACCTCGCGTTAGACCCTGTCGCGATCGCTCAAATGGAATACACGCTGCCGCACTTAGTGTCAGAATTACAGTGGGCAGACATCAAACAGCGTGGCTTTATGCGCGTTACTTTTACGCCCGACAAAGCAGAGTCGACCTGGTATTTCGTATCAACGATTAAAGACAAAACATATCAGGTGACGACCAAGTCAGCCTCCACAACAGATGGCACTACGTTAAATATCGGCTAAACTGAGCCTAATACGAAAAAAGTCCGCAAGCTAATGCGGACTTTTTATTGGAAAGCGTTTAGCAATCTAGCGACAGTGCTAGTCAATCAATCCGTATTCTTTGCTCAGAACTTCGATGATTTCCGCTTTCGGATTATCACTCAAATGAATCGGCTTGCCTGTAATCTTCTCGGCAATACCAATGTAAGTGCTCGAAATCGCCATCAAAGATTCGACGGGTAAAGCATTATCACGAGCGAGTGCTTCGCGCTCTGGCATACGTTCTTTGTTTAGCAAGATATCTGGGTCAGGGAAGTGGTTAAGTAGGAACTGGCGGAAACCTTCTTTTGAGTTCTCTACGATGTGACCTGCTTGGTACTCTTTAGCATCCCATATACGAGACGAGTCTGGTGTACCCACTTCATCCATGTAAATCAGCTTTTCATTGCCAGCAGCATCATGAACATAACCAAATTCGAATTTGGTATCGACAAAGATTTGGTCGATTTCTTCTAACGCTTGGCTGATAACGTTAAAGCCTTCTTTCAGCAGTTTTTCGTAGAGTGCGATATCGTCGGCACTTGAGAAGTTAAATGCTTCGTAGTTGTCTACGATATTTTGACGAGTAATATTAACGTCATCCGCTTCTGGCACACCGGGAATACCTTTTAGAATGCCTTTTGTGGATGGGGTCATTAGCAACTCTGGCAGTGCTTTGTCTTTTCCTAACCCTTCAGGAAGTTGGATTCCACAAAACTCGCGCTCGCCATTTGCGTAAGCGCGCCACATCGAACCCGTGATGTATTTGCGGCAGATGGCTTCGATTTTTACCGGTTTGGCTTTTTGTACAATCCAAACAAAAGGGTGAGGAATGTCTAGAATATGGCTATCTGCTAAGCCATTTTCTTTGAACAGTTTGAACCAGTGATTAGAAATCGCATTAAGCGCAGCCCCTTTACCCGGGACACCATTAAGACCACCTTCAGCATGCCAAATACAATCGAATGCAGAGATTCGGTCGCTAATCACCATGATAGCCAAAGGCGCATCTGGAGCGACATTGTATCCTTTTTCTTTGATCAGTCGGGCGCTGTCTTCTTCAGTTAACCAGTAAACTGAACGAACTTTTCCACTATGAACGGGTTTATGGGTGCGAATTGGCAGGTCGTCATTGACGGCAAGTACTTGATTAGCAAGGCTCATTGCGACATTCCTATCATCTTAATCAAACGTCAGAAAGAGAAGATATTCAGCAAAATGTGGGCGCTGAATAAATCGAATGTGGGCATCATACCAGAACTATTTTAACTCGCCAGAGAAAAAGCAAACGTTTGCCTGTTTTCTTTAATACAAAAAAAGCCCCCTTAAAAAGGAGGCGAGATGCAGGATGGATAACGTCGAACTTATTAGTGGTACTTATTAACTCTGCCTTCGACGAAAAAGACTTCACACTGATAGCGCTGCGCCATGTCGCGCAACATAGATTGATTCATAAGTGCAATTTTATTGGATGCGACAACAGCACTGGCATTGCCTGAGCGGATGGCTTTTATCACGATCTCGACTTCTGAAAGCTGTTGAGAGGGCTTCATTTGAATAACGTTTTTACAGCAAATATTAGAAGCAGTGAGTTGTTCAAAGTCTGGACGAGGGCAGTCTGATGTAAACAAAATCCATTGTTTCTGCTGCGATAAAACAGCCAGCTTAGATAGAAGTTGATCCGAAACGGCCATGGGCTTAGTTGCTTGTGCCAATACGTTGTAACGAGAGTATGTATGAGATTGACTTTGTAACTGCATCTTACTGTTCCTTTATACATGCTGTATGTGTATACAGTAGTTTGTTTTGGTGACCTGATCAACCAGTTTCTCAAAAGTTATTTGCGGTTTTTTGAGAAGGAAATAAAAGGATTTGATTCTAAGTAATTGAATTTATGTGGTTGTTTTTCATTTTTGATATGTCTAACATCAATTTAAAAATGTGAGGTGAGTAGAAAACTGGACGAGAGACATACAGGGGTTTACTACTGTATATACAGGTGTTTTTCACGGACAATGGTTTGTATACAGTGGGAGAGGGCTGATAACCGATGCGACGTGCTATGTAAGATAGGAGGGAATACGAGATAGAGATTGGAAATAGGGCTTGGCCGATCAAAAAAGCGCCTTAAGAGGCGCCTTTGAAAATCAGTTCCGTTGATTCCGTCTTGCTTAGCTCGCTCGTTGCAAGCGTTCGCGCATTTGTAATTCGCCTTGGTTAAATAGGCGCACGTCGATTTTCGCCATGTCGTAACAAGCTTTACATGAGTAGTGGTGCTTGCCATCTAAATAATCGTGACGAGTTACAAGGCTAGGTTTTTTACACCAATCACAGGTGCCTTCTTCAGTGAACATTGATTTTCTCCCCACCTAGATTAATTTGAGTCGTTAGGTGTTATTTTGCGCCGGGCATTATGGCATAAAAGCGCGACTTAAGTTAAATGTCTGTTAATTTGTTTGAGAGGGAGATCGATTGCGGCGCTTGATTATATAGGTCTAAAAGCATGCTAGCCAAAGTATTCTGACCTATTTTTACTGTTTTGTAACATTTTGTGAGACGAGCTTAAAGGCATGATTGAGTCGCTTCATTTCTTCTTCACTGCCTCTTGTGTCAGGATGATAAAGCTTTGATAGCTGCCTATAGCGTAGCTTGATTGCTTGTAAATCAGGGATGTGTTGTGGTGTGTAGCCAAACATAGCACACGCGACGCTTAGCTTATGGTTCTCTGCCTGGGTTTTGGATTTCTTAAATTCTTTGAATACTTTCTCTAGCTGGCGTTTCAGTTGCTTGTTCGTAAACTCTAGCTCTTTTATTTTTTTCGCCATTCGTTGATTTTGGCTTTCCTCTTTGGCTTCAAGCGCTTTTCTATTTTGCTTAAGTTTCTTGATTACGAGAAAACTTAAGCCGCTGATGATGAGTATCGCCGCTAGCCAGATCAGCCATAAAAACTGCGAGTGTTCTACTTTGGGGTTTGCAACTGTGCTTTTCTCTTCCTGTGCTTGCTCAGCCTTTTTATCGAGCGACTTTATTTGGGAGACTTGTTTAGCTCGCAGTTGGTTGAAGCGCTGCTCTAACAGTTGATTATAAGCTTGTTCTGCTGCTGGATTATGCTGAGAAGCCATTTGATACAAGGCTTCAGTCAATTGAGCAGTTGTGACCTTATCTGGATTGCGCTGAATAAAATCGGCGAGAAGAAAGCCACGATCGGTTGGGTCATTGAGTGCGATAGAGGTTAGCCAATATAACGCTTGTGTTTCATTTTTTTCGCCATTTATCCCTTTAGCAAAGTCGTTCGCGAGCTGTTTTTGCGCAGGGAGGTAACCTTGGTTGGCGGATTGCTCTAGCCAGTAGCGCGTTTCTGGTGAGGCTTCAGCTTTGTTTGATGCCAATAATTGTTGTGCGTACTCGTATTGTTCGATGGGGTCATTTGGAGCTTGAGAGGCAAGTGAGTAGCCAGAAAAGCTGAGGCTAAATAAGCAGAGTAGGGCAGACGTTTTGACAGACATTAATATGTCAGGCCTAACGATAATGGTTAGGCCTGCTCCGGTAATTTTTTATTATTACCGTTATGGTGCAACCAAATTACTTCAGTGGCAAGATCTGGATTTCAACACGACGGTTGCACGCACGACCTTCAGAAGTTTGGTTTGAGCAAATTGGGTTACGTTCGCCGTAGCCGCGTGCAATTGCACGACCAGGTGCAACGTTTTGAGATACTAGGAATTGACGTACGGACTCTGCACGGCGCTCTGACAACGTTTGGTTGTATGACTCACTGCCTGTGCTATCCGTGTAACCATCAATAACGAGACTGGTATCTGGGTACTCAACTAGGATGCGAGCAACACCGCTTAGAGTATTATGGATACTAGCATCAAGTTGGTAAGAGCTTGAAGAGAAGCCGATACCGTTTTCCATACGCAGTAAAAGCTGATTTTCACCAACACGCTGAACTTGTACGCCAGAGTTTAGCAAAGCGCGACGTAATTCCGCTTCTTGTTGGTCAAAGTAGTAACCAACGCCAGCGCCAGTCGCTCCGCCTGCGGCTGCACCAATGAGTGCATGCTGACGACGTTCTTTAGCATCATCACCCGTTGCTAGGCCGATTGCTGCGCCAGCGATCGCACCAATAAGCGCGCCTTGCGTGGTGGAGTTAGTTTCGTATTCACCCGTTGTTGCATTTTGGCGTTGAGTGGCTTGACAGCCAGTAAGAGCTAGCACTAGAGCTAGTGCAATAGGCATCTTTTTCAAGGGAAAATCTCCGTATAAAACTGAGGCGAAACCATGCCTCATAATGGGATGCGAATTATGAATAAACAAGCATTAATATTTGTTATGAGAAAGTAAGATTGATAAGAGTTTCTGTAAGAAAATTCCTATCAATACTGCCAAAGCTCTCAAAGTAAGCCCCATCGACATCGAAGTCATTGCTGCTTATGTGAATCCTTTACTATTCTGGCTATTTCGATGAATCGCCCAACATTTTGCGTGCTTGTTCGCCGCCCACTCCACGATTAACTGAAACCTTTCTACCTTTCTTTAAGCCCACTTCGTAGTCTTCAGTTAGGTTTTTCATCGCTTCTTTCAATTGCTTCTTGAACGTTTCGCGGTCAATGTTTTGGAATTCTTTATCAATATAGTCATTAATTTTATTGGCCGACTCTTCATCTGGAGAAATAATTGGCAATTTTTCAATCGCGCCTTCCACCCAGCCAGATACAAATGAGTTCACACGGCGAGTCACTTCCTGAGAAGAGGTGCCGGTGCCAGCAAAGCTGTTTCGGAATTGTCCGGTACTTTCGTTCATCTCGCGATAAACAATATCGAAAGCAAATGCAGCAAAAATAGCGCGATCTGCTTCACCGATAAATTCGACACGTTTGAGCCCTTTGTGATTCAACAATACTGCTTCGACACCGAATTTTGTGTTAATGCCGCGAATCACTCGCAATATGGTAGAACTGATGTTCGCTGGTAGCAGATGAGAAGATTGTGTTTTTCCCATTCTGATGAACTCAATATCGTCTTTATCGAGACCATATTTAAGCATGAGGCGATGTGCCATTTTGATAGCATTGGCAGCCTCATTAACATTAGCGGAATTGCCCAGTTCTAAGCACTTGGCGATTTTTTTCAGAGCTTTTTGTTTATCCATCGACAACCAGTAACGAAAGCAGAAAATTTATGAAGTCAGACATATTACCTTTTTTGACATAAAAACGAAATACAAGGTGGGACTGAAGATAATTTCTGCACATAAAAAGAAGCCTCGCATTAAGCGAGGCTGGCGTTTTAGTTCGTCGTAATCAGTATGAAGTCGTACTTGTGTCTAAGAAGCCATTCTTCATTAAGATTCGTTAGAATTACAACCCGAGCTGGTTGAGCAAGTCATCGGCATCATCGTTTGATCCCGACGATTTAGATTCTTTCTCAGCCAACTGTTTACGTGTTGCCTCTAAAATGTCGTCTGGGTTTTCGTCTTCAGCAACTTCAAACTCTTCCAGTTGGATGAACTCAGTTTTATCCATTGCTAGTTCGAGATAGAAAATATTGTTGTTTTCGGTGGAGAACGTCACTCTGCGCGCTTGAGGGCGGTCAAGGTTGGTATCAACTTGTAAGATAACTTGCTTATTCAGCGCTAGCATTTTTGGTTGGTTTTGTGTGATGTTCGTTTGCAGGTCTTTACGAATTTTATTAGTGAAGTCTCCGACCAGTTGATTCATGAGTTCACCCAGAACATCGCCTACCTCGTCAGAAGTATGAGATATTGCCAGTTCTTCTTCTGGCATGCCCATATTACGCATGTAGTTCGTGTAGATCTCCAGTGCGGCTTTTGCCGTAAAATTAATCACAACTAGCCCGGTAAATCCGCCATCAAACAGAACAAAACAGCCAAAATCTGGTTTGAGGCTAGTCTTGTGGATTTTTTGCACCATTGCTGAATAATTTACTTGAGAAGATGTCGCCGAAGTAAGTACGCCAGAAACAGACTGGCAAAGTTTGAGAAGGATATCTTCAGTGGTCACAATTTTATTTTTTTTCATTCTGAAAACTCATCTAGAAACGCGATTCGTTCCCCAATGTAAGGCATCAAGCGTGAAAAAATAAAGCATAAGTTTAATTATTGTATCGAGATTCTGATTTGCTCGTCTTTTTAAATGTTGTAAAGTGACGAAATTCAAAGAATATTACTTCACTAACTCTTTTGTGGTGTTTTTTTTTCGCTTAGCGCCAATTTGTATGAGAAGTGAGCAAATAATTACATAACCCGCAGCTGATCGGATCAGCGTCGTAGGGGCAGGAAGCAAATGTTACCAAGATTACACTCGCAAACTGATGTCGATCCTCTTGTTCTTAGTTTTCTGAAAGAGCTTGAGCACGCCGGATTCACTGGCGATATCGAAAGCCAATATTCAAGCCGACTAGCGGTTGCCACTGACAACAGTGTTTACCAGCAACTTCCTCAGTCTGTCGTTCATCCCAAAACGACTGAAGATGTTTCTCTCCTCGGGAAACTGAGCAATAAAGAAAAGTACGAACGAATTACCTTTTCACCTCGTGGTGGCGGCACAGGGACCAATGGTCAGTCGCTAACCAAAGGTATTGTGGTGGATATGTCTCGTCACATGAACAAAGTGCTTGAGATTAATGAGAAAGAAGGCTGGGTTCGTGTACAAACTGGTGTAGTGAAAGACCAGTTAAATGACGCTGTTCGTCCTTATGGCTACTTCTTCTCTCCAGACTTATCTACCAGTAACCGTGCAACGATTGGCGGCATGGTCAACACCGATGCTTCTGGTCAAGGTTCTCTGAAATACGGAAAAACATCCGATCATGTTTTGTCGCTACAAGCGGTGTTTGCTGATGGTTCAATTTTAGAGTCGGACTTGTCTCATGGTTACCCAAAAGAAGGCGAGTTTGCTGCCAAGGCGCTACGTGTAACGGAATCCGTATGTCGTGAAAAACGCCAGCAGATCGTAGATAAGTTTCCTCCTCTTAACCGATTTTTAACGGGCTACGATTTAAAAAATGCCTTGAATGAAGACGGTAACCGTTTCGATATCACACGAGTACTGTGCGGCGCGGAAGGTTCATTGGCATTTATTACCGAAGCAAAGCTGAACCTGACGCCAATTCCGAAAGCACGTACTTTGGTTAACGTTAAATACAACAGCTTTGATTCTGCACTGCGTAATGCACCGTTTATGGTAGAGGCGAAAGCGCTGTCTGTAGAAACCGTTGACTCAAAAGTGCTTAATCTCGCGAAGCAAGATATCGTTTGGCACACCGTGAGCGATTTACTTACCGATGTTCCAAATAAAGAGATGCTTGGCATCAATATGGTGGAATACGCAGGTCAGGACGAAGAGGAAGTTGCTGCTCAGGTTGCAGCATTGACCGCCAAGCTCGATACCATGTTGGAAACAGAAGAAGCGGGCATTATCGGCTACCAAGTTTGTAACGATGTAGCGAGCATTGGGCGTATTTACAACATGCGTAAAAAAGCGGTGGGTTTGTTAGGCGCAGCAAAAGGTCGTGCTAAACCGGTCGCATTCGCTGAAGATACCTGTGTGCCACCAGAAAACCTGGCGGACTTTATTGTAGAGTTTCGAGAACTGTTAGACAGCAAGTCTCTGAATTACGGCATGTTTGGTCACGTCGATGCTGGGGTGCTTCACGTACGTCCTGCGTTGGATTTGTGTGACCCGCACCAAGAAGCATTGATGCACGAAGTTTCTGATGAAGTGGTCAAGCTGGTGGCGAAATACGGCGGTTTGATGTGGGGTGAACACGGCAAAGGTTTCCGTTCAGAATATGGCCCTGAGTTTTTCGGCAACGAGTTGTTTACTGAACTGAGACGTGTGAAAGCGGCATTCGATCCACACAACAAAATGAACCCGGGCAAAATCTGTACACCGCTGGATAGTGATGCAGAGCTTGTAAAAGTTACCGATACCAAACGTGGTTACTATGACCGTCAGATTGACGTTCAAGTACGTGACAGCTTTAAACAAGCGATGGAATGTAACGGTAACGGTTTGTGTTTTAACTACGATACTAGCTCGCCAATGTGTCCATCGATGAAAGTAACAGCCGATCGTCGTCATTCACCAAAAGGTCGTGCAGGCTTGGTTCGTGAGTGGTTGCGTCAGCTTACTGAGCAAGGCATTGATATTCTTGACTTAGAAAAGCAAACACTAGAAAACAAAACATCAATCAAAACCATGATTGACCGCGTACGTCATTCTATCAATCGTCGTCACGAGTATGACTTCTCTCACGAAGTGTATGAAGCGATGAATGGTTGTTTGGCGTGTAAAGCGTGTGCGAGTCAGTGTCCGATTAAAGTCGATGTTCCGAGCTTTCGCTCACGCTTTTTAAACATCTATCACTCTCGTTATCAACGTCCTGCAAAAGACTATCTGGTTGCTAACATTGAAACTATGCTGCCGATGATGGCAAAAGCGCCAGGTGTCGTAAATGGTGTTTTGAAGCAGTCGTGGGTGAAAAGTTTAACGGCATCTACGGTCGGGTATGTCGATGCGCCGTTGTTATCAGTACCCACCTTGAAACAACGAGTAGAGTCGCTGACAACGCCTTATGATCTGCAAGCGCTCAGTGGTTTGTCTTCGTCTGAAAAGAGCAAGCATGTTTTAATTGTTCAAGACCCATTCACTAGCTACTACGACGCTGATGTCGTTGAAGACTTCGTTAAGTTATTGAAAAAGCTGGGTATGCATCCGGTACTTCTGCCGTTTAAGCCGAATGGTAAAGCACAACACATTAAAGGGTTTTTACGTCAGTTTAAGGACACAGCAGCCGACACTGCGAAGTTCTTGGCGATGGTAGCGGATTTGGATATCCCATTAGTTGGCGTCGACCCTGCTTTGGTGCTGTGTTATCGAGATGAATACGCTGAAGTGCTTGGCAGTAAGCGAGGTAATTTCGATGTACTAACAGCCCACGAATGGCTTTACCCAAGACTAGAAGCGTTTGAAAGCGGAGAGCATAAGGCGCAGGAACCTTGGTATCTGTTTGCGCACTGTACTGAAAAAACCAAAATGCCAAATGCGGAAAAAGAGTGGGGCGCTATTTTTGCTCACTTTGGTGCAGTTTTGAATACGGTACCTGTTGGTTGTTGTGGTATGGCGGGTACGTTTGGTCATGAGGTTGATAAGTTGTCGATGTCGAAAGATATTTACAATTTAAGCTGGAAGCCAAGCTTAGATAAGTTGGATAACGAGAGATGTTTGATTACAGGCTATTCTTGCCGCAGCCAAGTTAAACGCTTTGAAGGAACGAAGCCCAAGCATCCCGTTCAGGCATTGTTAACTTTGTTGTAATCGGACTAAATCAAGCCCAGTTTTACTGGGCTTTTTAGAAACCGTATTTAGAACCTTTCAAAGGATATGAATCTTGAAAAAACTTGAACTCAAAGTCCCACCTGTTGTGGTGTTTTTGTTGGTCATACTTTTGATGTACGGACTTAAAGTTTTGACGCCGAGCATGAACATTCGAGTACCCTTTGTTGAATTTGTAGTAGGTGTATTAACTTTGTTGTCTGGCTACATGGGCATTGCTGGCGTGTATGAATTTCGCAAGGTAAAAACCACAGTGAACCCAGTAAAACCTGAAGCGGCATCTTCTGTTGTAAGAACTGGTGTGTTTGCCTTTTCACGCAACCCTATGTACACGGCATTATTGCTTCTAATCATAGCAACTGGTTTGTGGTGGCAGCACTTGAGTGTGGTGCTTTGTGGCGTGATATTTGTCAGTTATATGAATCGGTTTCAAATCAAGCCTGAGGAACGCGTTTTAGAGCGATTGTTTGGTGAAGAGTATGTGGATTATAAAAACCATGTTCGTCGTTGGCTCTAAGCATTGCGTTTAGTTTTGTTTGGATGAGACATAAAAAGAAAGCCCAACGGTCGACGTTGGGCTTTCTTTTAGTAAACACTTTTTTTGTGCGCTTCTGATAGGGCAGTCGACTAGGCTGCCTTAACGAACTTTGCTAGGAATGCATCCTTACGTTCATTAAAGCGGCGTACAAGGTCGTCAACCGCTTCTTGGTCATATGGCTTCAAGCCACTTGCAACCATGCGCTTAATACCTTTACCAACGACTTCACCGTCTTCTTTAAACGCAAAGTTTAAGGTGACTACACCTCGTTTTCCTTTTACGTCGAATGTTGCGCCAGTGAAATCCACCTCTGGATGCGTAAGGTCTAAGCGTGAAAATTCGACTTCCATGCTTTCATAAATAACTAATGGACGCTGGCAGTTAATCATCATTTGCTTCTCTTCCATAAGAGGAACCATGATGTGAGGGAAGTTCATACCAGAAAATTGCACGTAATTTGTCACTACATGCTCAATAAATGCCGGATCGTGGTTAGTTTCACCTTCACGGGACATGTGTAAGTATTCTTTACCTGCCTCGTCAACAACAGCGCTTTCTTTGTCACACTTATTTTCAATATGAAGTGCTACACCATCGTTTACCATGCCAGAGAAGTTAAAACGCATCTTTTGGCTAACGCCTTCTTTACTAAGAAGCACAGCGAAAAGTAAATCTCCAGGGACACAAAAGCGTTTGTTGTCTTCATCATGAATTGGGTTGTAGTCACCTGCGACACGTTTTGCAAAGTGGCTTGCTTGTTCGCGAGTGAACTGAAACTGGTGATTAGTGTTTGAAAAATAAGGTGTTAGAAACATAATTTTTACGTAGTAACCAAAACTGTGTGGGATTATATGCGAATATCTGAGTAGCAATGGTCCATCCAGTGAAAACTTCACCGTATCCTAACAATAAGACACTATTTCGGCGGATAAACCGTTAAAAACGCATACTTTAGCAACGCTTTTATTTGTGAAAACAATAAACAACGACCTTTTCGCTCGCCTATCTTTTAAAGTATAGCCATCAAAGTAGACAGGCGTTCATAAATAGTGCCATCAACATGTTTAATCGTATGTAAAAAGGCTCCACGCTGAACGTAGAGCCTTCAAGTCATTATCTGTTTATTCGATGAAATGCCAGTTATGCTTGGTTATTGAACACTTGGTAACAAGCTCTCTGGCATGAGCGTGTTGTGGATAGCCAGCTTAAGCAGAGTATTTGCCTGTTCAATGTCTGGAGCAAAGTAGCGATCTTTATCGTAGAACGATACTTTTTCACGCAACATTTGTTTCGCAATCTCAATACGCTCAGAGGACTTGTTTGGTGCTCTAAAGTCTAGGCCTTGTGCTGCTGAGAGGTATTCTACCGCCAGAATACCGCGAGTGTTTTCGCCCATTTCTTTCAATCTGCGAGCCGCGAATGTTGCCATTGACACGTGATCTTCTTGGTTTGCAGATGTTGGCAAGCTGTCTACTGACGCTGGGTGAGCGAGCGTTTTGTTTTCACTTGCTAACGCAGCAGAGGTCACCTGAGCGATCATGAAACCAGAGTTCACACCACCATTGTCGACTAAGAACGGTGGTAGTTTTGATAGCGCGCTATCGATAAGTAATGCCATACGACGTTCAGACAAGCTACCGATCTCGGCAATCGCAAGTGCTAGGTTGTCGGCTGCCATTGCAACAGGCTCCGCGTGGAAGTTACCGCCAGAGATGATGTCACCATCTTCAGCAAACACCAACGGATTATCTGATACGGAGTTCGCTTCTACTTGTAATACTTCCGCCGCATTGCGGATTTGCTGTAAACACGCGCCCATCACTTGAGGCTGACAGCGCAAAGAATACGGGTCTTGTACTTTTTCACAGTTAGTGTGCGAATCACCTATTTCACTCGATGTGTCTAACAAATGACGGTATGCGAGTGCTGCGTCCATTTGGCTGCGATGACCACGTACACGGTGAATGCGCGGATCGAATGGACGTCGGCTGCCGAGAGCGGCTTCAACAGACATTGCACCACAAACGGTTGCTGACGCGAAAAGGTCTTCCGCGATAAACAGGCCTTCCAATGCGAACGCTGTGGATGCCTGAGTCCCATTTAGTAGCGCTAAGCCTTCTTTTGGCGCCAGAGTGATAGGCTCTAGACCTGCGATTTTTAATGCTTCTTGCCCGGAAATGATTTTACCGTTGTGGCGAGCTTGTCCTTCTCCCAGTAATACAGTGCTCATATGGGCTAGAGGAGCTAAGTCACCTGATGCGCCAACAGAGCCCTTTTTAGGTACACAAGGGTAAACTTGTGCGTTGACTAGGTCGGTCAGCATATTAATGACTTTTAGGCGAATCCCAGAAAAGCCACGAGACAGACTATTGATTTTTAATACCATCATCAGACGAACCGTTTCATCTGACATAAACTCACCGATACCTGCCGCATGAGAAAGAACGATACTGCGTTGCAGTGTTTCTAAATCTTCTGGTGCTATTCGTGTGTTAGCCAATAGCCCAAAACCAGTGTTAATTCCGTAAACCGTTCGATCTTCCGCGATGACTCGGTCTACGACCTGTGTGCTTTCTTCAATGGCCGGAATGGCTTCAGGATCCAAAGTAAGGTTGACTGGTGAACGGCTCACTTGGCGTAGTTCGTTTAAGCTAATATGACCTGGCTTTAGCGTTAAATTTAACATCTCTTTCATCCTTACTTGAGCTTCTTCAGTTCTTCGTTGAGCATTGGCAAATCTAGCCCTTGCTCTGCTGCACATTGTTTAGCGATATCGTATCCCGCATCAGCATGACGCATCACGCCTGTTGCTGGGTCGTTATGCAGCACGCGGGCAATACGTTGTGAGGCATCTTCACTGCCGTCACAGCAGATAACCATACCTGAGTGTTGCGAGAAGCCCATACCTACGCCACCGCCGTGGTGCAGTGAAACCCAAGTTGCGCCGCCCGCCGTGTTGAGTAGCGCGTTTAATAATGGCCAGTCTGATACGGCGTCAGAACCGTCCATCATACCTTCGGTTTCACGGTTCGGGCTTGCTACAGAGCCAGAGTCTAAGTGATCTCGACCAATGACAACGGGCGCTTTAAGTTCGCCATTTTTCACCATTTCGTTGAATGCTTGACCAAGACGCTCACGATCTTTAAGACCAACCCAGCAAATACGCGCAGGTAAACCTTGGAACTGGATGCGTTCGCGAGCCATATCTAGCCAGTTATGTAAGTGCGGATTATCTGGAATTAGCTCTTTTACTTTTTGGTCGGTTTTATAAATGTCCTCAGGATCGCCAGAGAGAGCAGCCCAACGGAAAGGACCGATACCTTCACAGAATAGAGGACGAATGTAGGCTGGAACGAAGCCAGGGAAATCAAATGCGTTTTCTACGCCTTCTTCCAAGGCCATCTGGCGGATGTTGTTACCGTAGTCGAGTGTTGCGGCGCCGCGATTTTGCAGCTCTAACATCGCTTGAACTTGCACAGCCATGGATTTTTTCGCTGCTTTTACGACCATTGCTTCATCTTGCAAACGCATTTCTGCTGCGTGAGACATGCTCCAGCCTTGTGGTAAATAGCCATTGAGCGGGTCGTGTGCAGACGTTTGGTCTGTTACGACATCAGGCGTGATATTACGTTCTACCAGCTCAGAGAAAACGTCTGCTGCATTACCTAGTAGACCAACCGATACTGGTGTGTCTGACTCTTTAATGATAGCTAGCGCTTCATCTAAAGAAGTCGCTTTCTTATCGACATAGCCTGTACGTAGGCGGTAATCGATACGTGATTCATCACACTCTACTGCAATCATGGAGAAGCCCGCCATTGTACCAGCGAGAGGTTGAGCACCCCCCATGCCACCAAGACCACCTGTTAGAATCCAACGGCCCTTTGCTTCGCCGCCAAAGTGTTTTTTTGCAACAGATACGAACGTTTCGTATGTGCCTTGTACGATACCTTGCGAGCCAATGTATATCCAGCTGCCAGCGGTCATTTGGCCGTACATCATCAAGCCTTGTTTATCGAGCTCGTTGAAGTGTTCCCAGTTTGCCCAATGCGGAACAAGGTTTGAGTTTGCGATAAGCACGCGTGGGGCATTTTTATGAGTAGGGAAAACACCAACAGGCTTGCCTGATTGAACTAAAAGCGTTTGGTCATCTTCGAGTCTTTCAAGTACTTCAACAATCTTGTCGTAACACTCCCAGTTTCGCGCTGCTCGGCCAATGCCGCCATATACAACCAGTGAATGTGGATGTTCTGCAACATCAGGATCAAGGTTGTTCATCAGCATACGAAGAGGGGCTTCGGTTAGCCAAGATTTTGCGCGCAGTTTATCTCCGTGAGGTGCACGAATTGTTCTGCTTGTATCAAGTCGTGGATCTTGTCCCTGGCGCTGTGTCATTTCAGACTCCTTTAGTTTCTCGTGATGACCAAGTACTTGCTTGGTCGTAATAATCAGTGGCATCTGGGATGCATTATGGTTTGTGCTGTTTTTCCGCCATTGCGTTGGCGATATCCCAACACAAACGGGCAGCTAATCGTGCTGTTTGACTATCGACGTCATAATTTGGGTTGTATTCGGCGATATCAGCCAGCATTAACTTATTTTTGTAATGAAGAATTCGATCTAAAAAGGGGGCAATTGTGTCGTAACTCACTCCCCGAGCTGCTGGTGCGCTGACTCCAGGTGCGGTTGCGGCAGGAAATACATCTAGATCAATAGTCAAATAGAGGTAGTCACAGTCGTCAATAAAATGCTGAAGCTGAGTTAAGTGATAACTGTGGTTTAAGTAGCAGAGCTGATTGTCCTCTACATACCAAACATTTAACGCATCTGCTTTTTCAAATAGCGCTTTAGTGTTGCTACTGCGGCTTACACCAATACAAGCGTAATGAAAGTCCCAATCGTTACGTTGACAAAAATGATGAATTTGGTTGAAGGGTGTACCAGAGCTCGGTCTTATGTCGGCGAGGTTACTCTCGAATGCGCGCAAATCGAAATGCGCATCGAAATTGATAATGCCGATTTTAGGCTTCTTCTCTGGATGGTGCGCTTTAAAATATTCCGCTAAGCCGGAAAACGAGGCCCACGCAATCTCATGCCCACCACCCAGCACGATGACTGGCGTATGGGGCAGTGCGCTTGAAATGGTTGCTGCACATAGAGCTTGGCTCTCTTCCAGTAAGTCGTCTTCACACACCACAGTACCTAAGTCATATAGTGGGGCGTCTTGGTGCCATGCTAAATTAGCGAGTGCTCGTCGGATTAAGTCTGGCGCTTTTTTCGCGCCAATGCGTCCTTTGTTTCTCGCAACGCCAGCGTCGGTAGCAAAACCGAGTAATGAGACGCCATGCGCAACGGCACTCAACTCATCTGCTTTTTGGCGTTGAACAACGTGATGAATTCGCTGACCAAGCTTGCCGTCCTCGGCATCATGACGGCCTTGCCAATGAAATAGGGGAGAGTGTAGGTCGAATTGAGACATATTATTGGCCTCCGTGTGAAATGTATTCACCATTTACTATACGACCTACCAGACGTTTTGCTCCGACTTGATAGCTTAAATCCGCAGGGCTTTCGATATCCCAGATAGAGAAGTCCGCATCAAACCCTACTTTGATTTCGCCACGTGAGTTTTGATAACCCAGTGCTTTGGCTGCATGTTGCGTTACACCACGCAGTGCTTCTTGCGGTGTAAGGCGAAATAGCGTGCACGCCATATTCAGCATGAGTGTGAGATCAGAAAATGGTGATGTACCTGGGTTGACGTCCGTAGCAATTGCCATCGGCACGTTATGCTCTCTCAATAACTCAATCGGTGGTAACTGAGTCTCTCTTAGAAAATAAAAAGCGCCAGGCAATAGAGTGGCGACGGTGTTTGATCGAGCAAGTGCTTTAACACCTTGCTCATCTAAAAACTCGATGTGATCCGCTGACAGACCGTTGTATTGCGCAGTGAGGGCTGTACCACCGAGATTAGAAAGTTGCTCAGTATGCCCTTTAACCTTTAAGCCGTGGCGTTTTGCAGCTACAAACACTTTTTCTGTTTGTTCAAGATTGAAACCAATCGATTCACAAAAAACATCGACACTCGTAGCTAATTCTTCCTTTGCGACAACAGGGATTATGTCCTGACAAATGTGCTCAATATAATCATCTGCACGACCTTGAAACTCTGGCGGAATAGCGTGAGCGGCGAGAAGTGTAGTGGTGATTTTAACTTTGCGCTCTTGCTCTAGCATTTTGGCGGCACGGAGCATTTTTATTTCATCATTCAGTGTCAATCCATAGCCAGATTTCACCTCGACAGAAGTGACGCCACTCGCGAGTAACCCATCTAAACGTGGTAACGCTAACTCAACTAGTTGTGCTTCGGTTGCAGAGCGTGTCGCATGTACCGTTGAGAGAATCCCGCCGCCTTGTTTGGAAATTTCTTGATATGGCACGCCGTTTAAGCGCATTTCAAATTCGTTGGCACGATTGCCCGCGTAAATAAGATGAGTGTGGCAGTCGATCAAACCTGGCAGAACTAACTGGCCTTGAAGATCGATACTCTGAGGGTAATGTTGGGCAGACAACAGAGACTCGGTTTGCGGTGCGTCTTCACCAATGGCACAGGTACTGATCGCAACGATTTTTCCAGATTGAATACCAATGCGCGCTGGAGGCGTTGGAAGGTATCCGCATTCTCCCGATTGCATGGTAACTAGACGTGCGTTTTCAATCAGCAAATCCATGTTTGTGTCCCTGTGTTTATTTGTATCATTAAATGTATATACAAATAAATAGAGCAAAATAAGAACACTGACAAGATTGATGTTGCTAAAATGTGATCAAAACGTAGATCTAGAGGACAAATCTTGTCCTTAAATGAGCACTTTTGAGCTCAGCTTATATTTGTTACCAGGGTGATAAAGTAGGGCGGTACTGACTAACTTATCTTGGCTCCACGTTCTGCGATTCAAGAGAAGGCAAGGTTCATTGGCTTGCATTTTTAAGTCTTGCTTAATACGGCTTTCAGGCACAATTGCCTCTACAGTATGTTCTATCGCGCTGAGTGGGCAATTATCTGACAGGTATTGATTTGGAGTGATTTGTGTGAAGTCTTGATTTAAATAACTCGGGGCATATTGGCTATTCACCCAGCGGAGCTCCAATTGAATCGGCGTTTGGTCTTCATAGTGAATAATTTCACTGTAAAACACTGTCGTGCCTAACATAACGCCGAGTTTTGTCGCAATGTTGTCATCTGCTTTTATAGCAATCTGTTTGAGCACTTTACTGCCATACTTTCGCCCTCTATCGCTGACTTCTTCGGCAATGTTTCGAATGTCTAGCAGGGGAGATTCTGACTTTTCACCAGGATCACACACGAACGTGCCTAAGCGTGGGCGACGTTGTAATCGGCCCTCATTAACTAAATCCCGAATTGCTTTGTTCACTGTCATTCTACTGACACCAAATTGCTCGGTAAGCTCAATCTCGGTGGCGATGCGATGACCAACTACCCACTCTCCAGCCTCAATTTTATCCAGGATAAATTGTTTAATTTGAATGTAGAGTGGTGCAGACATAATCATTTTCCTTTATTTG
Source organism: Vibrio sp. YT-18 (assembly GCF_033337345.1). NCBI lineage: Bacteria > Pseudomonadati > Pseudomonadota > Gammaproteobacteria > Vibrionales > Vibrionaceae > Vibrio > Vibrio sp. YT-18. The sequence continues at coordinate 173,334 of NZ_JAWOQO010000010.1, forward strand.
ACTATACAAATACTGCTTAATTTAGGTACAAATTGCAAACATTTCTCGACGAATGTACCGCTTAGTGACCGAACAATCCTATTGCAGAGCTGAATGACTCTTGCTGTTGAGCATTATTTGGCTTGATGATTGAATTCAAGCATTTTCTTGTGGTCTATTGCTTGCACAGCAGAAAACAATTGTGTAAACAAACGATTATTAGAAGAAAAGTCGCTAAAAAAGGAAAAATATGTTTAAAAAATTGAAAGCATCACTGGGGATCGGCTCTGCAAAAGTAGATACCATTTTGGACGAAATGAGCGTGTTTCAAGGAGCGACGCTGAAAGGGCAGGTTTATATCAAAGGTGGAGACGTCGAACAACAAATTGATGCTATTACGATTAAATTGAACACGGAAATGAAAGTCGAAGTGGATGATAGCGTAAGTTATCAAACCTTCACTATCGATCAATTGAAAGCAGTTGACCCTTTTGTGATTCAACCTAATGAAGAAAAGCAGGTTCCGTTTGAGCTAAAACTGCATGACGAAACACCAATTACTGCGGTTAGCGCACTTAAGAATCAATGTCATGTTTGGGTCGAGACGACGTTAGATATTGATTTTGCAATTGATCCGCGTGACCGTGACTATATTGAAGTGAAACCACTACCAGTAGCATCTCGGGTTATTCAAGCGATCGAGCAAGCTGGCTTCACTATGGTTAAAGCCGATGTTGAAAAAGGCTTTTTGCGCGGTGGCTCGTTTGCCTCTCGCTCTGGTATTTATCAAGAGCTAGAATTCCGTAACAGCGGCTTTATCTCATCAAAAGAAATTGAGCTCTCTTTTATTCTGGAAGGGCAGGTCATGCATTGTTTGGCAGAGATTGACCGTTCGCTCAGCTTGGCTGGTGACCAATATCGCTCGTTTACGTTGCCGATCAATGCAACCGATGCTCAAGTCGCTGCCGCAGTTGCACCAACGCTAAATCTATAGCTCTCATCAACTTGATGAAAATATGTACCGATATCCTATTGTGAAAGCGATATCGGTACTGTTATCCATGTTTCTTGCGTTCTCTACGGCTAAAAACTCAAGCGCTGAATTTTCCATTAGATATCGATAGCCTAATACCAGTTCATTAGAGGCATCAGCAAACTCTGTGGGCCCTTCTGTTGAGCCTTGATACCAATGATATTCCAACATCAGGTGATGGTTATCTTCTAAGGCATAACGGTACCCACCCGCAATGGCAATCGTATTATGTCGATAGGGCAGATCGAGCAAGGCACGGTCATCCGAGCGAAAAGTCATGCCAATCATCGAATAAAATGCATGAGCATCACTTAAGTAGCTGTAGTTCAATTGGAAGCCTTGCTCGAAACTGCTACCTTGAAAAGTGCCGTGAACCACATCGTTAAAATACAAACTGCCGCCAATCGATAGGCCGTGATGTTCATTTTGGAACACTTGATACTGTAAGTAAGTAGATAGGTTATTGGCTAGTGTTTGTCCTTCGAAATCATCTTCAAGCACATTATATTGCGGCATTGAAATGTAAAAACGATCTCTGTCTACTTTATCCCGCCCATTTTGTCCGATACCGAAAAGTTTATGGAAGCTTTTCGTCAGTCCATCTAAATGGTTGTCAGCGGCAAAGACCCATCGATAGTTGAGCTCCCACTGCCAACGGTTGCTGACTTGCCATTTGCTGCCTAATTCGATTTGATTGTGGTAATAATCCAGTGCGTATTCATCAGTATGAGCCCAAACACTTGCCACGGTTCCCGAACCATAGGCTTCGACAAAACCATAGGGCAGACTATGTCCTGAACGCAGTATGTTGGTGTGACTAACCACTTGCATTGGGGATTGTGCGTAAGAACGCAGCGGGCCATATAAGTCATTTGATGCGAAGGCTTGCAAAGAACATATCGAGGTGCTTAGAAGCACCATAAAGCGCGATTTGAAATAGACCATGATGAATACCTACATACAAACTACTCTATAAAACAACTATATACCTAAATCGCACGTTGAGCTCTCGCCAAGCGTGTTAAGCTTTGTATCGGTTCAAACGTAATAGGCGATATTGTAATTTGTTGTGTAAGTTCATTGGGGGGCAATTCCGTTTACAAGTTATGCGGTCTCTTAAAAAGCATGATCAGATTGTCGTGACGGGTCTGCGGTTAAGTTCTTATGACAAAACAAAATCGCGCTTTGCATTCTAATTGTGAGCTAGGTACAATCCCATTTTCGATAACGGTCCGGTATTCGTGTTACCGAGAGGCCTTTATTGACTCTCAACTATTTTCAACAAATAGCTTCTAATTTGAATAACATGTGTTGCTTGGTGTGCAACACCACTGTAAAGGACATAGCATGCCTATTATTACTCTTCCTGACGGCAGTCAGCGTCAATTTGACAACCCAGTTTCTACTATGGAAGTTGCGCAATCGATCGGTCCTGGTCTTGCAAAAGCAACTATCGCTGGTCGTGTAAACGGTAACCGCGTTGATGCGTGTGATCTAATTGAAGAAGACGCAAGCCTTGAAATCATCACAGTTAAAGATGAAGTAGACGGTCTAGAAATCGTTCGTCACTCTTGTGCTCACCTTCTTGGTCACGCTCTTAAGCAGCTTTACCCTCAAGCTAAAATGGCGATCGGTCCAACCATCGACAATGGCTTCTACTACGATATCGACTTAGACGAATCTCTAACGCAAGAAGATCTTGAAAAGATTGAAAAGCGTATGAAAGAGCTAGCGAAAACCAAGTACGAAGTGGTTAAGAAAAAAGTAAGCTGGCAGGAAGCGCGTGATACGTTTGAATCACGTGGCGAACCATACAAAGTGGAAATCCTAGACGAAAACGTATCTCGTGATGATCGTCCAGGCCTTTACCACCATGAAGAATACATCGACATGTGTCGTGGTCCTCACGTTCCTAACATGAGCTTCTGTCAACACTTCACTTTGCTGAATGTTGCAGGTGCTTACTGGCGTGGTAACAGCGACAACAAAATGCTTCAACGTATCTACGGTACGGCTTTCCACGACAAGAAAGCACTGAAAGCGCACCTAACTCGCCTAGAAGAAGCGGCAAAGCGTGATCACCGTAAGATTGGTAAGCAACTAGACCTATTCCACATGCAGCAAGAAGCACCGGGTATGGTGTTCTGGCATCACAATGGTTGGTCTATCTTCCGTGATCTAGAAGTATTCATCCGCGCTAAGCTAGATGAGTACGGTTACCAAGAAGTGAAAGGTCCACTTATGATGGACCGTGTTCTTTGGGAACGCTCTGGGCACTGGGACAAATACGCTGATGCAATGTTCACAACTTCTTCTGAGAACCGTGAATACGCGATTAAGCCAATGAACTGTCCAGGTCACGTACAGATCTTCAACCAAGGTCTGAAATCGTACCGTGACCTACCGCTACGTATGGCTGAGTTTGGCTCATGTCACCGTAACGAACCATCTGGTGCACTACACGGTATTATGCGTGTACGTGGCTTTACTCAGGATGACGCTCACATTTTCTGTACTGAGAGCCAAATTCAAGAAGAAGTAACAAACTGTATCAAGATGGTGTACGATACGTACCAAACATTTGGTTTCGACAACATCGTAGTGAAACTGTCTACTCGTCCAGAGAAACGTGTAGGTTCAGATGAAATCTGGGATCAATCTGAAGAAGCATTGAAGCAGTCTCTTGAATCGATGGATATCCCATACGAAATTCAAGAAGGCGAGGGTGCGTTCTACGGTCCTAAGATTGAATTCACACTATACGATTGTCTAGACCGTGCGTGGCAGTGTGGTACTGTCCAGCTAGACTTCAACCTACCAGGTCGCTTAGGTGCAACTTATGTAGGTGAAAACAATGAACGTCTTGTACCGGTAATGATTCACCGTGCGATTCTAGGTTCACTAGAGCGCTTCATCGGTATCCTTATCGAAGAATATGCTGGTTTCTTCCCAACTTGGTTGGCGCCAGAACAAGCAGTTCTTATGAACATTACTGATAAACAGTCAGGTTATGTTCAAGAAATAGTACAAAAACTACAAAAAAGTGGAATTAGAGCTAAAGCGGACTTGAGAAATGAGAAGATTGGCTTTAAAATCCGCGAACATACTTTGAAGCGTGTACCGTATATGCTTGTTGTTGGTGACCAAGAAATGGAAGCTGGCGAAATTGCAGTGCGTACTCGTAAAGGTAAAGATCTTGGTAAATTTAAAGTGGATGATTTTATTGCATACATCCAAGACGAGATCTCTAGCCGTAAGCTCAATCTGGAGGAATAAGCTATTAAAGGCGGAAGACGTGGCCAACAGCCGGTAAAACAAAACCCGCACCGTATCAACGGTGAAATTCGTGGTATTCGTGAAGTTCGACTAACAGGCGCTGACGGTGAATCAGTTGGTGTTGTATCGATTCAAGAAGCCATTGCAGCTGCTGAAGAAGCTGGTATGGATCTCGTTGAGATCAGTCCTAACGCCGAGCCACCTGTTTGTCGTGTGATGGACTATGGTAAGTTCCTCTTCGAGAAGAGCAAAACTGCTAAAGAGCAGAAGAAGAAGCAAAAGCAGGTCCAGATCAAGGAAGTAAAATTCCGTCCTGGAACTGATATTGGAGACTATCAGGTAAAACTACGCAACCTGACGCGTTTCCTTGAAGAAGGCAACAAAGTGAAAGTAACAATTCGCTTCCGTGGCCGAGAGATGGCACACCAAGACATCGGTGTTGACGTTCTAAATCGTCTTAAGGAAGATACTGCAGAAATTGCTGTAGTTGAATCTTTCCCTAAGAAGATTGAAGGTCGCCAGATGATCATGGTGCTAGCCCCTAAAAAGAAGTAATTAACGGCTCATCAAGTAATTAAAACCTAGCCGCTTTCCTTTATATAAAGGCATATGGCTGGGTTTTGTTCGCCCTAATTACGTTGTTTATTAAACCTACTCAATGCGGAGTTATTCATCATGCCTAAGATGAAAACCAACAAAGGTGCTGCTAAGCGTTTTAAGAAAACTGCTGGTGGTATTAAGTACAAGCACGCTACAAAACGTCACATCCTGACTAAGCGTACTACTAAGAACAAGCGTCAACTACGTCCGAATGCAATCCTTCCAAAATGTGAAGTGGCTGCAGTAATCCGTATGTTGCCATACGCTTAATTCTTTTTAGTTATCAATCGTTTAGTTTAGGAGAAGCATAATGCCTCGCGTAAAACGTGGTGTACAAGCTCGTGCACGTCATAAGAAAGTTCTAAAACAAGCTAAAGGTTACTACGGTGCGCGTTCACGTGTTTACCGCGTAGCTTTCCAAGCAGTTACTAAAGCTGGTCAATACGCTTACCGTGACCGTCGCGCTAAGAAACGTCAATTCCGTCAACTATGGATTGCACGTATCAATGCGGCATCTCGTCAAAATGGTCTATCTTACAGCCGTTTCATCAACGGTCTGAAGAAAGCATCTATCGAGATCGACCGTAAGATCCTTGCGGACATCGCAGTATTCGACAAAGCTGCATTTGCAGTTCTAGTTGAAAAAGCGAAAGCTGCTCTTTAATTAGCAGTTTAGGATTAAGAGAAGGAGAGCATTAGCTCTCCTTTTTTATTGCTAAAATTTATACCCAAATGACTTTTAGCTTGGCTATTTAGAGTATTGTTTATCAGTCTTCTCAATTTATTGGTTAGCATCTTATGTTAGTTATAAGGTAGCTTGGGTATAAATTTTTACGTTTATAAGGGATTAAAAATGATCTACACAACGACCGAAAGCATTCCTGGCAAGCAGATCTCTGAAATCAGAGGGGTTGTAACTGGTAATGTTGTTCAATCAAAGCATATTGGCCGTGACCTCATGGCGGGTATCAAGAGCATTGTTGGCGGCGAAATTCGTGGTTACACGGAAATGATGACCGACGCGCGTGATATTGCTATACAGCGCATGGTGGCGGACGCTGAATCTAAAGGTGCCGATGCAATAGTAGGGATTCGATTTACCACAAGCTCAATCGTAGATGGTTCTTCGGAAATTTTGGCATTTGGTACTGCAGTGAAACTAGCGGACTAGTCTACTTGAATAGCATTGCAAAAATGCTAATAGAGAGCGGTGAATTATTATGCATTTACCGTTCTGTTCCTTTTAGGTTAATTATTCTAGATTTTTGTAGAGAGAATAGGTTTATATTCTCAACTTTACGTTACTATTAAAATTAATCACGATGATTTAGAGTAATTGCTTCACTTTTATTTTGCATATTATTTTATATCTATAATGAAATTGAATTGATATTGAATTTTTCATTTGTTGTGTGAATTCTCTTTTCGGTATATTAATTCATGTTTTTCTTATAAAAATATGAACTTATACCTTGCCAAGCGGTTCTAAATTGTTACAAATACTATACAGCTGTAACATTGCCAAAAGGAATTGTAGATGAGAGATCTGACTCCCGAATACTTGCTAGCCGCATTACGCCAAGCGATTAAAACAAAAGGGCTAACATATCGAGAGCTATCTGAGAAAATGGGTATGCCACTATCTACCTTTAAGAGACATCTTACAAGCACGAATCTCGCTTTAGATAAGTTGCTGGAATATTGTAGAGCGGTTGATTGCACGTTAGATGAACTACAAAAGCTCGCAAATCAATTGCAAGGTGAAGACGAGGATTACTTTAGTCGCACACAGGATGAAGTATTCTTTCAATTCCCTCACCTTTACGACTTTTATCGTGAATTGAGAATGTTACGAGGTAAAGACGGCTATTCTATTTTAAAGAAAAAGTATGACTTGTCTGAGCAGAGCATGTCCGATTACTTAAAAGCATTAGAGTTGTTGGATCTCGTTTACGTTGATGAAGATAAAAATATAACGCTGCACGGACCTTTATATTATAGCTATGCAGAGAACTCCAAGCTCAACGACAAATATACCGAAATCATAAAAGAGCAGACGACTACCCACGATAAGTGTGTTCGCGTTGCTTTGGCGCGTATGAAAATTACCGAAGAACAGCTTTTGTTACTGGAAGATCAAGTCGCAAAGACCGTCATCGATTTTCATTCCAAAAATGTTGTAGCAGAGAACTTTAATGTCTCTGATTTTACTAATATTGTTCTACTTGCTGGGCCACATCAGCCAGTCACATTCTCTGACGGCATTATTGAGACAGAGGGGCGATTTATTGATGATATTCGTTATGCCATCGCATCTGCAGGTGATAAGCCAAGCCTATCTATATAGATTTTGAGCCTTTTTTGAAGAGAGTTTCTGAAAGGGCGTTGCAAAAGAAAAAGCCTAAGACAGCAAATACTTTGTAAGTAGGGCATTCAGCGGTGTTTGCTCTTAATTCAGACTTAAAGTGTTTTGGGCTTATTTCGAATAATACCTGTTCAGTATCTACTTTCGTCATTTTTAACATGCTGATTTCATTCGTTGTTCCTCCCAAAGCCTCTCTCGCTTCCTCTACAAAGAAACCATTCTCGTTGAACCAAGCATCCTGTAGCTACTTGGGTATGCATAATTGGTAGCTATTTATCTTCTAATTATAAATTCATACTTGAAATGTTTGTTTTTTGATCTATTATGACGAAGTGTCATTTGTGACGGTTCGTCAACTTTAGTTGCGTTCCTGTATTAAAGAATCGTGTTACAATTATTGGGAGTGTGTTGGTATACGGATCAAAGGATTATGTTTAACTTTCGCTGTAAAAAATATAGCAAGCAAGACGGATGTCGTGTGTCTTCAGGGCTAACAAAAAAGCAACAGGCGATTGCTGATCGTGAGATAGAGCTTATTCAATTGGCTAAGTCTTTAGTTCAAGAGCAAGGCTTTGCCAACTTAACGATGGACAAGCTTACAGCGTCAAGCCCTTATTCTAAAGGGACGATCTACAATCATTTTTGCAGCAAAGAAGATGTGATTCTTGCGCTTTGTATTCATTCGCTGAAAAGCGAAGCAATATTTTTCGAACGTACCGCCAAATTTAATGGCAATACCAGAGAAAAAATCATTGCGATGCATGTAGGTTATCGTATTTACGCTCGTATGGAGCCAGTACTATCAACCTGTGCGATTGTTGCAAAGACGCCTTGGGTTCTAGAGAAGGCTTCGCCTAAACGTGTGAATGAACTGAATAACTTGGAAGAACAAGTAATAGATGGTGCTGATGCGCTAGTGAACAATGCGGTAGAATGTGGTGATCTTAAGTTTTCTCCCGCAATTGGTTCTGATGCTATTGTATTCGCCAACTGGTCTATTGCCTTCGGTTCAAACGCTTTGGCGCAAAATGCATCGAACAGTCGATGTATTCAGCGAATTCAAGACCCATTCTCAGTGCTGCACAACGCGAATATGTTACTTGATGGTTTAGGTTGGTCGCCTTTATCTACAGAATGGGACTACCGTAAAACCTGGCGTCGAGTGGAGCAGGAGTTATTTAGTGAAGAGCTTGCTTATTTAGAGTCAGTGAATCGCTAATAAACTGGAAAGGTCAATCTGACGTTATGGTTGGCTTTTTTATCGCACTATTGTGACGAATCGTCATTAAATCTCGAAGGTTGGCGTTCAGCCAATGATCACGAGAAGCATAGGAAGTTACTAAAAACTAACTTATGTAGCCAAATTCATTCGATCTAAAGTTTGCATGTCGAGTTTGTCTGGTTATTTACAGCATTTGCTGTTTTTTTTAGTTTTTAAATTTGACGAAACGTCACAAAAGGAGAGTGTGATGCCACATCACAACGTTCAACAATACGCCCGTTCAGGGTGGGGTAAGCTACCAACGAATTACAGTGTATTGGTGATGCTTGCTACCGTTTCATTGATTGTCATAGCAACTATTGGAGGAAAAAATCTTTACTTTAGAGGAGATTACGACATCTTCTTTGATGGAACAAATGAGCAGTTACTTGCGTTTGATGAAATTCAAACCACCTTTGCAAAATCTGACAGTCTTGCTTTGGTTATAGCGCCAAAGAGCGGCACTGTTTTTACTCCTAGCACATTATCTCTTATTCAGCAGATCACTGACGAGGCGTGGCAAGTTCCATACTCCACCCGCGTTGATTCCCTCGCCAACTACCAGCATACCGAAGCGTTTGAAGATGATCTTCTTGTCGAAGATTTACTGTATAGCGAATATGAATTGACACCTCAACGAATAGAGAAAGTCAAAAGTATTGCGTTGAGTGAGCCGGTTTTGAAAAGTTCACTGATTTCTGAAAAAGGAGATGTCACGGTCGTAAACATTACGGTCCAACTCCCTGAAATAGATAAAACTGCTGAAGTACAAGAGGTGGTTGCTCACATAAACGGAATGATTGAGCGTTATCAGCAAGTGTACCCAGACACGGAATTCCATAAGGCTGGTATTATTGCAATGAACTACGCGTTTATGACCGCAGCCCAAGATGATAGCACAACATTAGTGCCTACTATGTTACTAGTGATATTGGTGTTTCTGACCATCATGTTGCGCTCATTGCTTAGCGTCATCGCGACACTCATCGTTATTATCGGCTCGGTTATGGTGACAATGGGCTTGTCAGGATGGACTGGTATGTTCTTAAGCACGGCGACCGTTAATGTGCCTACCTTGGTGATGACGCTTGCCGTCGCAGACTGTGTACACATCATCGCGACAATGCGTCAGTCTATGCAAAACGGCTTTAGTAAAGCCCACTCTATTGAGCGAAGTATTGCGCTCAATTTCATGCCTATCTTGATTACCTCCATTACCACCGCGATCGGCTTTTTAATGATGAATATGTCGGATTCTCCAATCCTGAGAGATTTCGGCAACCTATCAGCCCTTGGCGTCATGGTTGCTTGTTTCCTTTCCATCACGTTACTTCCCGCCTTGCTTAATATCCTTCCGGTTACGGTGAAGTCGGATACTTCTGATGAAAGAAAGCGCTTTATGGATCATTTAGGAGATTTCGTGGTGTCAAAGCGACATGCGTTATTGCCGTTGTCGGTGCTTGTTATTGTCGCGAGTGCGAGCTTGATTCCACTGAACAAAGTCAATGATGAATCCGTCGAGTACTTTGGCCATAGCAATGAATTTCGCCGAGCGGCTGATTTTATGGAAGAGCGAATCAGTGGCATGGCGAACATCAGTATCGCGATAAAAACCAACGAATCGCAGGGCATTGCCGATCCTAATTTTCTCAATTCCGTGGGTAAATTTACTGACTGGCTAAGGTTGCAGCTAGAAACGGACCATGTTGCGACCTTGAGCGATGTTTATAAGCGCCTAAACAAGAACATGCATGGAGATGATCAGGCTTATTACTCGCTCCCTCAAGACAGAGAATTAGCGGCTCAATATCTGCTGCTTTATGAAATGTCACTACCGTATGGTTTAGATTTGAACAACCAAATCAATGTAGATAAGTCGTCGATCAAGATGGTTCTCACCGTGGAGAACTTGGGCAGCGTCGAGCTTGTTGATTTGGAAAATCGCATTTACCAATGGTTTAACGAAAACGCGCCTCAATATGATGTTGTTGCGTCTAGTCCTTCACTGATGTTTGCGCATATTGGTGAAACGAATATGGCCAGCATGCTGTCAACCTTGCCCATTACTCTTGTCTTAATCTCTGCATTACTGATCTTTGCCTTGCGTTCGTTCAAGCTTGGCTTAATTAGTCTTGTCCCGAATATTGCTCCTGCGCTTATTGGTTTTGGTATTTGGGCGCTGGTTTCTGGTGAGATTAATTTGGGATTGTCTGTCGTTGTGACATTAACGCTTGGTGTTGTTGTCGATGACGCCGTTCACTTTCTTTCTAAATATCAACACGCTCGTAAAGATGGCCACAGTGCGGAGCAAGCGGTTCGCTACGCCTTTCGTACCGTGGGGCGCGCACTCTGGATTACGACGGTCGTGCTTGTTGCTGGTTTCTCTGTTCTGGCGATGTCGAGCTTCCGTTTAAATGCCGATATGGGACAGCTGAGTGCCATTGTCATCTTTATTGCTCTTGTTGTGGATTTCATCTTCCTACCGACTCTACTGATGTTGTTTGACAAAGGCGTTTACGACGAGGTGGAGCGCCGAAATAAGCTTAAATCAACTGACTCTCAAACCAAGACTGTTACTCAGTCATAACGAATTAAAGGATTGAACATGAATTTAGTAAAAAATGCCTTAAAAGTATCAGTACTTTCTGTCTCGCTTATTATGAGTCATGCGGTGTTGGCGGATGAAGCCAGAGGACTAGAAATTGCCCAAGAGCGCAAAGCCCGTGATGAAGGGTGGGGGGATTCTGTTGCTACGATGCAAATGATTCTGCGAAACGCGCAAGGAGAAAGCAGTACACGTTTAATGCGCTTACAATCACTCGAAGTTGATGGCGATGGTGATAAAGGTCTCACGATATTTGATGAACCGAGAGATGTAAAAGGCACGGCGTTTCTCAATCATTCTCATACGGTGGGTGCCGATGACCAATGGCTTTACCTTCCTGCACTGAAACGTGTGAAACGTATTTCCTCGCGTAACAAATCAGGTCCTTTTATGGGCAGTGAATTCGCGTATGAGGATCTCAGTTCCTTTGAGATTGAAAAATACCGTTTCAACTACCTAAAAGATGACAGCATAAATGGGCAAGATGTTTTCGTCGTAGAGCAAATTCCGACCGATAAGAACTCAGGTTATACCAAGCAAACGGTGTGGTTAGATAAAGCGCATTATCGTCCACTTAAAGTTGAGTTTTACGATCGCAAAGGCTCTTTGTTAAAAACGCTTTCTTTTTCCGATTACAAGCAATATCTCAACCAATATTGGCGCGCGCACACTATGGCGATGACAAACCATCAAACAGGAAAAAGTACTGAGCTAACGACTAGCGAAATGCGTTTTAACATTGGATTACAAGACAATGACTTTCATAAGAATGTGTTGAAGCGAGTGAGGTAGTGGAGGAAAAATGAAGCGATTAAATGCTGGGTTGTTGCTTAGTGCAGCAGCCTTTTTTTACTCGATGCCTCTGACTGCCGTCGAGCTTGCAGGACAAGTCAATATTGAGCATCGTCAGTTTTTTAAAACGGGCTCTCAGGGTCAGAGCAAAGCGCAAACGTCATTGGTTTTGCAGCCAGAATTTTACTGGGAGATGCAAAATGGTGATGCAAACTTTACTTTCACACCTTTCTATCGTCTGGATGGTCTAGACGATGAGCGAAGTCATGGTGACATACGAGAGGCACTTTATCTGACTTATTGGGATGATTATGAGCTTCGAGTTGGGATTAGTAAGGTCTTTTGGGGAGTGACTGAATCAGCCCATTTAGTTGATGTAGTAAACCAAACAGATGCCATTGAAGCCGTCGATGGTGAAGATAAACTCGGTCAGCCGATGTTACATTTTACCTCTTTCAAAGACTGGGGCACCGTCCACGCAATGTTGTTACCTTACTTTAGGGAACGAACGTTTGCGGGTACAGATGGCCGCTTGCGAACCGAACCCGTTGTCTCTGATGATGCTATCTATGAATCAAGCAGAGAAGAGAAGCACGTAGATGTGGCTTTTCGATATTCGAAAATGCTTGGCGATTGGGACGTAGGCCTAAGCTATTTATATGGAACAAACCGGGATCCTTACTTTCGTTTAGAGTACGGAGAATTAAAGCCTTACTACGCTCTGATGAGTCATGTCGGTCTGGATGTGCAAGGAATTGTTGGCGATTGGTTATGGAAACTAGAAAGTGTTTATCGAGATAGCGCTGATAATCATGTCGGTCTTGTGACGGGTTTTGAGTATACCTTCGTCGGTGCATTTGACATGGTTTGGGATGTGGGAGTTATTGGTGAGTACCTCTATGACAGTCGTGGGAACAACGCACAAACTATCGGTCAAAATGATGTGTTTGCAGGTATTCGTTGGGCGCTCAATGATGAGGACGGAACGGAAGTATTGACGGGAATTACGAAGGATTTAGATAACGATGATGTTTACAATGCTAAGTTAGAAGCATCGAGCCGAATATCGAATCACGTTAAGTGGCAAATTTATGCTTGGTTGTTTAAAAATGAAACACCAAATGATTTGCTCTACTTCGCTAGAGATGACGATTTTATCGAGCTATCTATTCAATACTATTTCTAAAACAAAAGGGCACAACTAAACGGCAGATTAACTAAAGATGACATTTTTGACGTTTTTGTGCTCTTTTTATTCAATAACCTCTTCTTTTCGTAATTCAATTTGGCATTGGTGCCCGGTTTGGCTACTATGTACAGCTATCAAAAAACCAATCACTCCCTTATGGACACTACCTACAGGTAGATGAGGAAACGATGCAACATCTAGAAGAGATCATTGCTAGCGCGAGCACTGCAATTGAAGCTGCCGAATCGCTAGTCGCACTTGATGAAGTGCGTGTTCAGTATCTGGGTAAAAAAGGTGAGCTAACTGCTCAACTTCAAAGCCTAGGCAAACTACCACCAGAAGAACGCCGTGAAGCTGGTCAAGAGATCAACAAAGCGAAAGGCGTAGTTCAGCAAGCTATCGCAGCTCGTAAAGATGCACTACAACGTGCTGAGCTTGAAGCGAAACTAGCAGCAGAAACAATCGACGTAACACTACCAGGTCGTCGTATTGAAAACGGTGGTTTACACCCAGTAACTCGTACTGTAGAGCGTATTGAGAAGTTCTTTGGCGAACTTGGTTTTAACACCGAGGCTGGCCCAGAGATCGAAGATGCATTCCACAACTTCGATGCGCTAAACATCGCAGCTGATCACCCAGCGCGTACTGACCACGATACTTTCTTCTTCAACCCAGACTTGATGCTTCGTACTCATACGTCAGGCGTACAGATCCGTACGATGGAAAATGGTAAACCACCATTCCGTTTCATTGCACCAGGCCGTGTATACCGTAACGACTACGACCAAACGCACACGCCAATGTTCCACCAAGTGGAAGGCATGCTGGTTGATGAGAACGTAAACTTTGCTCAGCTGAAAGGCATCCTGCACGATTTCCTATGTAACTTCTTCGAAGAAGAAGTAGAAGTACGTTTCCGTCCATCTTACTTCCCATTCACTGAGCCTTCAGCTGAAGTAGACGTGAAAGGCAAAAACGGTAAATGGTTAGAAGTGCTAGGCTGCGGTATGGTTCACCCGAACGTGCTACGTAGCGTAGGTATCGATCCTGAAAAATACTCTGGTTTCGCATTCGGTATGGGTGTTGAGCGTCTAACAATGCTTCGTTACGGCGTGAACGACCTACGTGCGTTCTTCGAGAACGATCTTCGTTTCCTAAAACAGTTCAAGTAATCCAGAGGGTTCATCAACATGAAATTCAGCGAATCATGGCTTCGTGAGTGGGTAAACCCTGCGGTTACTACTGACGAGCTAACTCACCAAATTACAATGGCCGGTCTAGAGGTAGACGACGTTCTTCCTGTTGCAGGTTCTTTTACTGGCGTTAAAGTCGGTCACGTTGTTGAATGTGGTCAACACCCAGATGCAGACAAACTGCGCGTAACTAAAGTTGACGTGGGTGAAGAAGAGCTTCTAGACATTGTTTGTGGCGCACCTAACTGTCGCCAAGGTCTGAAAGTAGCAGTAGCAACAGTTGGTGCTGTTCTTCCAGGTGATTTCAAAATCAAAAAAGCGAAACTACGTGGCCAGCCATCTCACGGCATGCTTTGTTCATTCACTGAGCTAGGTATCGACGTTGAGTCAGACGGTATCATGGAACTAGCAGAAGACGCAGTAATCGGTACTGATTTCCGTGAATTCCTAGGTCTAAACGACGTAACGGTAGACGTAGACCTAACAGCAAACCGCGCAGACTGTTTCAGCATTCGTGGTCTAGCTCGTGAAGTTGGCGTACTAAACCGTGCTGACGTGACAGAGCCATTAGTAGAAGCAGTTGCCCCTTCAATCGACGATAAAGTGTCTATCGAAGTGAAAGCGCCAGCTGCGTGTCCACGTTACCTAGGTCGTGTAGTTAAGAACGTAAACGTTCAAGCTGAAACGCCACTATGGATGCAAGAGAAACTGCGTCGTTGTGGTATTCGCTCGATCGACCCTGTAGTAGACATCACTAACTACGTTCTTCTAGAGCAAGGCCAACCAATGCACGCATTCGATCTAGCGAAGATCGAGGGTGGCATCGTAGTTCGTATGGCTGAGCAAGGTGAGAAGCTAACGCTTCTTGACGGCAACGAAGCAGAACTAAACGCAGATACACTTGTAGTTGCTGACCACAACAAAGCACTTGCAATCGCAGGTATCTTTGGTGGTGAAGACTCTGGTGTAACAACTGAGACTAAAGACGTTCTACTAGAGTGTGCATTCTTTGCACCTGACCACATCCGTGGCCGCGCACGTAGCTACGGTCTTCACACTGATTCTTCAATGCGTTTCGAGCGTGGTGTGGATTACGCACTACAAGTGAGCGCAATGGAGCGTGCAACTCAGCTTCTTGTTGAGATCTGTGGCGGTGAAGTAGCACCTGTTGTTGCAGTAGAGTCTGAAGCAGACCTACCTAAGCCAAACAAAGTTGCTCTACGTCGTACTAAGCTAGACAACCTACTGGGTCACCACATCGCTGATAGCGACGTAGTAGAAATCTTAGAGCGTCTAGGTTTGACGGTTGAAGCTTCAGAAGAAGGTTGGATGGCAGTAGCGCCAACATGGCGTTTCGATATCGCTATCGAGCAAGACTTGATTGAAGAAGTTGGCCGTATCTACGGTTATGACAACATTCCTAACCAACACCCAGCAGCAGCACTTAAGATGCACAACCACGTTGAAGCGGATCTTCCACTGAAACGCGTTCGTGATCTTCTTGTTGACCGTGGTTACCACGAAGCAATTACATACAGCTTCGTTGAGCCTGAGCAACAAAAGCTAGTTGTACCTGGTGTTGAGCCTCTAGTGCTTCCAAACCCAATTTCTGCAGACATGTCAGCAATGCGTCTTGGTCTTATCCAAGGTCTGCTGAACACGGTTGTTCACAACCAGAAGCGTCAACAGCCACGTGTTCGTCTATTCGAATATGGCCTACGTTTCATCCCATGTGAATCTGCAGAAAACGGCATGCGTCAAGAGCCTATGCTTGCAGGTGTTATTGCTGGTACTCGTGGTGAAGAGCACTGGGATATCGAAACCAACACTGTTGATTTCTTCGACCTTAAGGGCGATCTAGAAGCGATTCTAGAGCTATCTGCGAACGAAAAAGCGTACTCTTTCGCTGCACTGTCACCTGAAAGCAAAAAAGCTAATCCAGCTCTTCACCCAGGTCAATCTGCGGCAATCATCGTAGACGGCAAAGAAGTAGGCGTGATCGGTACCGTTCACCCTGAGCTTGAGCGTAAGTTCGGTCTAAACGGTCGTACTATCGTATTCGAAATCGAATGGTCTGCAATCAACAGCAAAGTGATCCCAGAAGCGGTAGCACTTTCTAAATTCCCTTCAAACCGTCGTGATATCGCGGTAGTAGTGGATGAAGCTGTTGCATCTGGTGACATCGTTAACGCTTGTCTAGAGCAAGGTGGCGAGTTCCTTAAAGATGCGAAACTGTTCGACGTTTACGTAGGTAAAGGCGTTGAAGATGGTAAGAAGAGCCTAGCAATCGCTCTGACTCTACAGTCACTTGAGCGTACGCTTGAAGATGCAGATATCGCTGGTGCGGTTGACGCTATCGTTGCTCACGTTTCTGAGAAGTTTGGTGCGTCTCTACGTGACTAATCTCGCGTAACGTATCTTCTTAAGAAATGAAAACCCTGCCAGTTTGGCAGGGTTTTTTATTTTTAGGATTACCTTATCGTTGTTCAAGTTCCTTACTGCTCGCACCACCCCTCATTACTTTAAAATACTAGACCAAACTAGGGATGGCCCCTACCCGAGATTAGGAACGTATTGTTTTTCAGCTAATACACGCTAACGATAGCTTATTGGCGGTTAGGCAGCGAGTGAGAGGGTATAGCTAAGCAGAAGAGGCAGCGTAAGAATGCTGAAAAAGTTGCCAAATAGTACCATTGACGCCACCTTCATGGGTTCTATATTCAGCCTTTCCGCAAATAGGTAATTCATGACGGCTGGCGGCAGCATTGTGAAGAGCACCATCATTTGCAATTGCATCGTTGGAAGGGGAATTAACCAATAAATAAGTGCAAAAGCGACAGCACCAGTTGCCAGTGACTGCACGGTACACAGCACACCAATCTTTAAACCGTCCAACCTTAAATGACACATTTGTGCCCCCAGAGATAAAAGCATCACGGGTACGGCCGCTTGCCCAAGTAGAGCCGTGGCTTCGTATAAAGGCGCCCATGCTCCCACATTTGACACGTTGAGAAACAGAGCCAACGACGCTGCTAAAAAGATTGGCATCTTGACTATTTGCTTAAAAGGGTTGCCATGACTAAGCAGCATTACGCCTAAGCTGATATGCAAGCATGCTGACACGACAAATAAAAGCACTGCTGACGACAGCGCAATTTCTCCAAACGTATAGGTAAACAAAGGAATAGCTAGATTTCCGCTATTGCGAAACATATGTGGTGGCGCCCAGGTTTTAAACGAGAGTGACGTCCATCGACATACCGGGATCATGAGTAGTGCGGGAATTAAAACCGCAACAATTGCCGCCAAAAGAAGTGGCCCCTGATTTGAATCGAGCGGCATGCTAACGAGTGACGAAAATACCAGTGCTGGCGTAAAAACCTCAATATTAATGCGGTTTATTGGGCGAAAGTCAGGCTTGATGTAACGACCGACCAAATAGCCAACTCCGACAAGAGCAAAAACAGGGAAAAGAATATTTATGATTTGATTAATCATGGTCGCCTAGAAGCAGTGTAAGAAGCCAATGAGGAAATACACGAACTTCCACATTATCAATCTTTGTATATGGCGTCATCGTTAAACAGCGAGAAGCGTGGGTTTAATCAAGCTTTCTAAGCACAGTTGCAAAGTACAGGTGGTCATACCTTTTAATCTAATTGTTACGTATCGAGTTACATACAAATCACTGAATTTACGACAAGTTCTATGTCAAGTGTCTGTTAAATAACCAATATCTGATATTTTTATTAAATAGTGTTTAATGTTGACATTTAAACTATCTTTAGTTTTATAATCTGGATGTTTTTCCTGATGAAGATGAAACAAAAACAAAAACATCAAATTTCTGGCGTTTAACAATAATTTACGTAGTGCTATTCCTTTTGTTCGCCAAGAAAAAAGTTGGCGAAAATCATAAGCTTGTCATACACTTCCTGATGTAACCCCGATATGTTGTTGAATTGGTAGGGTAAAACTGCTCTGGCGCTACACTAACGTAGCATTGTTTAACATAGCTTTGAGGAAAGTTTTATGGCGCTCACAAAAGCCGAACTGGCAGAAAACCTGTTTGATAAATTAGGATTTAGTAAGCGGGACGCCAAGGAAACGGTGGAAGTGTTCTTTGAAGAGATTCGTAAGGCACTGGAAAGTGGCGAACAGGTAAAACTGTCAGGTTTTGGTAACTTTGATCTTCGTGACAAGAATGAACGACCTGGTCGTAACCCGAAAACTGGTGAAGATATTCCAATTACTGCTCGACGTGTAGTGACTTTTCGCCCGGGTCAGAAGTTAAAAGCTCGTGTAGAAAACCTGAAGAAAGTACAGTAAGCCGAATAAATGGATCACGCTAATGCGTGGTCTTTTTTTGCGTAAAATTCGTGTGCATACAAATGAAAACCACCGCAATGCGGTGGTTTTTCTGTTTATGAGAGACGCTTAATGATATCGGTTACGCCGCTTCTAGATGCGTTGTTAAGTATGGTTGCCATGCTTGTTGGTACAAGTTCTTAGACTGTGTACGCATGTTGCGAATAGAGGCAAGCTCTATTTCGCTTAGCTCACGGTTTTCCAACATCGCTTGACGTTCTAGTTTCTGGATTTTTTCGTATAGGTCGTGTTCGGGACCGCTTTTTACATCTGCGATTGCTTTCAAGTGCAGTTGAACTTCGGCTACTAGGTTTGTTTTTGGTAAACGAACGAGCAAGTTCAAGTCTCTATATCCTGAAGGGCCAGGTTTTTTGAATCGATTTTTTACTTTCACAATCGTTGTTTCACGCTCTAACGTTTCATAAATGGAGACTAAACTCGCGACGTCTTCAGCTACAATCGTTGCACGTGCTAGGTCAGCAATACGTTCAACTTTCCCATCTAACTCTAAAGCTATCTTTTCTTCTGCTCGTTGTTTGGATTTCACGCCTGCGAAGTATGGCTGAGCGTCATTAAGAAGTGCGGTACTTTTACAGATAGTTTCAAGTTCAAATTGCGCTTGGTGAGCTTTGCTGTAAAGAATGTCGAAGTCAGAATATGGCTGAGTTGGTGTGGTGTCGATTGACTGAATGCCATATAAACCGCTAAGGCTGTGTTTAAAAAGTTTCGCACAAACTTCGTTTTGGCTGGTTGAACGATTTTGTTCGTCATTAGGCGCAGGGGTAATTGGAAGTGCGGCAAATGCCGGTGCACGGCTAAGTACCAAAAGCATCAATGCTGTAGTACGAAGAAATAAGCTCATTCACTCTCCTTAACTTGCTTGTACTTAGAAAATAGGGAACATAAAGGTCGCTAAGTTCGGCAAATCAGGTGCTAACTTATAAATGGGGCCATTACGAAAGATTCCAAGGTTTCAGTTTTATCTTGAAGTAGAATCATGCGTTAGATCACCATTTCTCTTTTCTTTATTCTGATTATCAGATAAAGGCGCGTCTCCTATGAGACCGATTACATCCTATCACCGCAGTATTAACCAAAGATGAACGGCATAGACAAATTGAAAAAAAACGTTAGTCTTACCTCTCAAAATGAAAACAGCCGACAAGTAGAAAGTAAAATGAGAGACCAAGAATTTTGGCATAACAAATGGGCCAGCAATCAAATCGGATTTCACTTGGAAGATGTAAACCCGCTATTACCAGTATATTGGAAACACACTAATCCAAAGCGTGAAGATAAAGTGTTAGTTCCTTTATGTGGAAAGTCAGAAGACTTGATTTGGCTAGCGATGAAGCATGATTCGGTTGAAGGCGTTGAGCTAAGCCATATTGCTGTGCGTGCCTTTTTTGCTGAACATTTTTACACGCCAACGGTAACGCCTCTTAATGGCATGCACGAGCTTTATCAATTTGATGAGCTCTCTATTTATACTGGGGACTTTTTCACTGCACCAGTATCTCAAGCCGATATCATTTATGATCGCGCCGCGTTGGTTGCTTTACCGCAAGATATGCGAGAGGAGTATGTAGAGCGTCTCAAGCAACTTTTGAACCCAGGCGGTCGTATTTTGCTTGTTACACTCAACTATCCTCAAGAAGAGATGGCGGGGCCTCCATTTAGCGTGCCGGTCGAAGAGATTGAGCAGTTATTTTCAGGTTACAAAGTTACTTGTTTGAACGTAGATGAAGCTGACGAGAATCATCCTAAAATTGCGAAAAAAGGCTTAAGTCGCTTCTCTGAAGAAGTGTACTTAATCGAGAGTGAATAGGCTCTCTTCGGTTTGGAACACGAAATAGCGCAGCAATTTGAGCTGCGCTATTTTTGTATGAGTGGTTCGTATTTAATAAATGATATTCACTTTTGAAGCACTTTCAACAGCATCTTGAACGGCTTCTTCGGTGGTTTTTCGTCGCGTAAGGACAACACCTAAACGGCGGCGACCATCGATTTCTGGCTTACCGAATAGACGAACTTGTGTTTGAGGTTGAGCTAAAGCTTTGCTTAGGTTTTCAAAGCGAATGTTTGTGGAAGTCCCTTGTCCAAGAATAACAGCAGACGCAGATGGGCCATATTGCACAATATTATTAATTGGCATTCCGGTAAACGCGCGCACGTGGAGAGCAAACTCAGACATTTCTTGCGAAATCATTGTAACCATACCCGTATCGTGAGGGCGAGGAGAGACCTCATTGAAAATGACTTTATCGCCTTTGACAAACAGCTCTACACCAAAGATGCCGTAGCCACCGAGCGCGTTTACCACTTTCTCAGCCGTGTATTCAGCTGCTTTTACTGCGTTTTCTGACATAGTTTGCGGTTGCCATGATTCGCGGTAGTCGCCATCTTCCTGACGATGACCAATTGGAGCACAGAAATGCACACCGTCAACGGCTCTGATGGTCAATAAAGTGATTTCGTAATCGAAGTCGATAAAACCTTCCACGATAACGCGACCTGCACCCGTACGCCCGCCTTCCTGAGCGTAATCCCATGCTTGTGTAACGTCGTCTTCGGTCTTGATAACACTTTGCCCTTTACCTGAAGAGCTCATCACAGGCTTCACCACGCACGGAATACCCACATGCTCAACCGCGGCTTTGAAGTCTTCAAAGTTATCTGCAAAACGATAAGGTGAAGTCGTCAATTCCAGTTCTTCTGCTGCCAAACGTCGGATACCTTCACGATTCATTGTTAGCCTGGTTGCCTTAGCGGTTGGAACAACATTCAGTCCTTTTTCTTCAAGCTCTACCAGTTTGCCGGTTGCGATGGCTTCAATTTCTGGTACGACGTAAGTAGGTTGTTCCTTCGTAATAACTTCTTCTAAGGCGTTCCCATCTAACATGTCGATAACATAACTACGGTGAGCGACTTGCATCGCTGGAGCATTGGCATAGCGATCACAAGCAATCACTTCTAAACCAAGTCTCTGGCATTCAATGGCGACTTCTTTACCGAGTTCGCCAGAGCCTAAAAGTAATACACGGGTAGCATTTGCGCTAGTTGCAGTGCCAAACATAGTGTTCCCTTACAAAATAGAGTGATGAGACAGAAATTGCAGGAGATCATACTGAAGTTTTATGACAAAGCAAACGTTTGCTTTTGGTTTTTAGGTAATAAAAAAGCTCTACATGTTGTAGAGCTTTTTGTTGAATTTGTCGTTTATACGTTGACAAAACTAAGCGGAATATCTGGATTCAACGCTTCCAACGTTGATTGCGTATCGGCTAAGTGACTGATCTTACCTTCAGAGTTTTCTACCAATGCAGCGGCTTTGATGCTGTCAAAGGTTTCACCCGCAAGTAAAACTTGGATTAGCGCAACTTGTAGCGGTGGCAAGCTAGGATTAAACGCTGCATTTTCTGCATAAGCGCCTTGGAATACACGGCCGCTAGTCATCTCTAATGCTAAACCACTCAAGTTGTTGGTGTATGGAGAGTGGCTCATGTTCATCGCTTCAACTGCACTTTGGATGAGTGCGTCTTCATCATCACATGAGAATTGGTGTTTAACTTCTGCCATTAAGCCGGACTCGATACCGAGATCGTTTGGTCCAAAGGCTTCAGGCAGGTATTCATGAAGTGACTTTTCTTCACGTTCTGGGAGCTGGATTTTAAGCTCGTTTGCGGTAGATAACTCATTCATGAACTGGCGGCAGTGACCACATGGGCTGAAGTTGATAGTGATATCCTTAACACCACGTTCGCCTTTCATCCAAGCATGGCTAATCGCAGACTGCTCTGCGTGAACCGTTTGACCCAACTGTACACCAAAGAATTCCATGTTGGCACCGAAGTAAAGGCGACCTGAAAGACCACGAACGATAGCGCCGACATAAAAGTCAGAAAGGGGAGCATAGGAGTACGCTGCGGCAAAAGGAAGTAGCGCAACACGAAGCTCTTTGTCTGATAGACCGGTAGCTGAAAGCAACTGCTCAAATTGTTGAACTGAAAGCGTAGCATCAAAATCATCAGCTTGGATGATAGGAGCAAGTTGTTTGGAAAGTGCTTCTGGAGCGCCTGCTAGCGCCTGTTCAATGCGACTTTTCATGTTGAATCCTTGTTATTGCATGGACAGTTATTCTATGTGAAAGATAGAAATGTTCCGTGCGTTAGATCACGATAAATAATGCAATTGATAATTCTGTTACATAATTAGAGTGAGCTCACACATGTATTCGATTGCACAGGTGTGAAGCGTTATCTCCGTCTCACAATTAACCATATCAGTATATATTCATATGACCAAGGAGCAGGAGTATGTTACCAACGCGACTTTTACCGCTATGCTACTTTATACTTACGTAATCTAGAGCGAGTGGTAGCAGCTAGAATGCTAATGCTATGAATGTATATCTCAGTCAAGTCCCTTCACGATATTACTGGGTGAGTTTGATAGATAAGATAGGGTTTTGAAAAGGGATAAGTAAGAAACGTAAAGGCTACGGCCTGCCGGAAGGAGGGCAGACCGAGAGCGCTTAACTATTGATATAGCCAGACCGCCAAAGCAAAAAAACTTGGAGCCAAAATAGAAGTTATGATCCCACATAAAACCAATGCGAGTGATGAGAACGCGGCATCTATGGGCTGTTTCTCTGCACAAGTAGCGGTGCCTAAGGCATGAGAGACTGTACCCATTGTCAGACCACGTGCAATCGGGTGTTTAATTCCAATTAAGTTGTAAATTGGGTATGCCAAAATCGCGCCCAATAAACCAACAATCAGAACCAAGATCGCCGCAACGGCAGCTTCACCACCGAGGTGACTCGAAATTTCCATTGCTATTGGCGTAGTGACGGATTTACCCACTAGACTTGCGATTAAACTGATATCTGCTTTGAAAGCGACTGCGATCAAGGTGGTTGTCATCATCGACATCACACTGCCTACTGTGCAAGCAAAAGTGATGATTCGCCAGTTTGCTTTAATCTGTGGTAGTTGTTCATATAGCGGGTAAGCCAGAGCAACTACGGCTGGTTGAAGTAAAAAACTGATCCCTTCGTTATCCGCATAATACGTTTCAAACGGTACATTTAAGTAAGTAAGCAAAGGAATGAGCACTGCAATACTGATCAGCAAAGGATTTGCTAGAGGATTATTCACTTTGATTGCGATTTGGCGCGCGACAAGAAAAACCGCAATGGTAACAACTAACCACATATCAGTGCTTCTCCTTTAGCAAGTAGTCCAGCAGCCAAGCGAGGCTGACTAGTACAATGAGTGAGCCTCCAACTGCGCTAGCAATGATAGGGAGGGCATTAGCGAGTAGCATATCGAAATGTTGCATTAATCCCACGCTAATAGGAACGAACAACAAAATCATGTAGCGGATAAATAGCGTGGCGCCCGGTTTGACCCAATCGACCTTTACAAGCCCAAGAGTCATAGAGAAAAACAGTACGAGCATACCGATGACACTTCCTGGGACGGAAACGCCAGTGAACTTTTGAATGGTAATTCCGATGCCAAGTGCCCCCATGATGAGGAAGATTGAAATGAGCAGTTGGATCAGTTGTAAGAATCGTTCTTTAATCATTTTGACAGTATATAAACAACAAGCACACCATAAGGTGCGCTTGTATTAGGAGGAGTTAAGAAGCTAAGCTCTCTACATAACGGTACACGGATTTTAATATCGCAATCTTCTTTTCGTCACTTTCATGTTCGTGAACTAAGTTTTCTAAATTCAGCATGTACTCTTCAATTTGGCTTTCAAACACTTCTCGACAGTGTAATGCCCAGCGTCTTTGTTCTTGCTCGTCTAATGTGCCTGGGAAGTTACGCGCACGATAGCGGAACAATAGAGGTTTAATGCGCTTGTCATCAAATTCAATGTCCAATGCGGCAAGATTGTTCGGGTCGGTTTCTCGAATGATATCCATGGCTGCGCGATCGGCCGGAGAGAAGAATCCGTCGTAAAGTTGAGTGTCCACATCATCGCTTTTTTCAAATTGACGTTCGATAGAGAACAAGCCGATTAGTTTTTCTCGAATCTCAGGGTGCTGGCGAAGTATTGCCAAATTATCGAGACACTTCTGACGATCAATGCCGATGTTTTCTGCGTTTTCCGCCGTTAACGTTTTTGCAGGGGCGAGAATAGGGCATTTGTTCAAATGAACTAGTTTAACTGGCACTGGTAGCAATTCACCAAGATCTTCGCGCTTAGTGTAGAGTCTTTCGTGCAGCTCTTCTGCGGATAGCTCAAGAATAGGTTGAGGGTCTTTCGCTAAATCGATGGTGATAACAGCGTTATTATTGGTTGGATGCCAAGCAACAGGCACAATCCAGCTAGTGTACTGACATTCGCGCCCTAGCATGCCTGAAACGTGCATCAACGGTGTCATGTTGACGATGTCGACTAAATCATTGAGCTTGCGCTTTTGGCGCATAGAAAAAAAGTAATCAAACAATTTTGGTTGCGCTGCTTTTACTTTCTTTGCCATTTCGATAGTCGCAATCACATCTGCCATGGCATCGTGCGCGTTACTATGTTCTATGCCGTTAGCCACAGACAAGTGTTCTAATTTAAAGCTAGTGAAGCCATCTTCGTTTTCTGGCCATTCTACGCCTTCTGGGCGAAGGGCATGGCACGCGCGTAGTACATCGAGTAAATCCCAACGTGAGTTACCGTTTTGCCAACTCCATGCGTATGGTTCGATAAAGTTGCGATAACAAGTATAACGGGTCACTTCGTCATCAAAGCGAATGCTGTTGTAGCCTAAACTGGTGGTATTTGGTCTCGCGAGTTCAGTGTGAATCTTAGCGATAAACTCTGGCTCAGAAAGGCCTTCTTGAACCGTTTTTTGCGGAGTAATACCAGTAATAAGCGCAGCTTCAGGAGACGGAAGATAATCAGCCGGTGGTTGACAGTACATGACTAAAGGCTCGCCGATGATATTAAAGTTTTCATCTGTACGAACACCAGCAAACTGGCTTGGGCGATCTTTCGCGGGGTTGGTTCCCCATGTCTCATAATCAAAGAAGAAAAAAGTGGGCTGATTATCTTGGTGCATTCTGCTTACCGTTTACAAAACCGATGACAGTATTAGACCATTCAACGCCTTGACTAGCAACGAAAGATGCAAGTTGAATTTTTGAAAATGAAAAAAGCCGATGGCGAACCATCGGCTTGATATTTTATGTTTTATCGCTTTGGAAGGAATTTGAGTTCTATGCTCGTGTTTCTTCCAATGTTGCTTCACTTTCTGGTGACTTCAGCACTCGGCTAGCAATTGTACCCGCAGTCATTGAACCTGAAACGTTTAGTGCGGTACGTGCCATGTCAATCAATGGTTCAATAGAGATAAGCAGCGCCGCGATGGTCACAGGCAAGCCCATTGCAGGAAGAACAATCAATGCTGCAAACGTCGCGCCGCCACCCACACCAGCGATACCAAATGAACTGATGGTGATAATCGCAATCAATGACAGGATAAAGTGCAGATCCAGTGGGTTGATGCCCATTGTCGGAGCTACCATCACTGCCAGCATTGCAGGGTAGATACCTGCACATCCGTTTTGGCCGATAGTGGCACCAAACGATGCTGATAGGTTTGCAATTGCTGGTGGAACGTTAAGCTTCGTGATTTGCGCTTCTACGTTTAGTGGGATCGTTGCTGCTGAGCTACGAGATGTAAACGCGAAGGTCAGTACAGGCCAGATTTTCTTAAAGTATTCCGCAGGGCTAACGCCGACAAAAGAGACTAATACGCCGTGAACAACAAACATCAGTGCGATAGCAACATAAGACGCCACAATAAAGCCAAGTAGGTTTAAGATGTCGCCTGCGCTTGATGTCGCAACCACTTTTGCCATCAGTGCTGCGATGCCGTATGGCGTTAGGGCCATGATCATCTTCACTAATCGCATAACGATAGATTGAGCAGCTTCTACGAAAGTACGAATCGGTGATTCCAACTCTGCTTTTTCCATCATCACTTTACGAGCGGCGATACCAGTTAACACGCCGAAGATAACGACAGCGATAATTGAGGTCGAGCGAGCACCTGTTAGATCAGCAAATGGGTTGGTTGGAATGAAGCTAACTAGCATTTGAGGAATAGTCAGGTCACTTACTGTACCAGCACGGCTTTCTAAAACGGCGATACGAGCGGTTTCACGAGCACCTTCAGTTAACCCTTCTGCTGACAGGCCAAATGTTGTTGTCACCAAGATACCGATAAGTGCAGCAATTGCAGTCGTTACTAGAAGAACAGAGATGGTCAGGCCAGAAATTTTACCCAATGATCCACCTTTCTCTAATTTAACAACTGCAGAGATCATCGACACTAACACCAGTGGCATGATGACCATTTTCAGTAGACCAACGTAGCCACTGCCTACAATACCTACCCATTCAAGTGTTTGAGCAATAGCACTGTTGCCCTCACCGTGAATGAGTTGCAAAGCAAGACCAAAAAGAGAACCAGTAACAAGACCGATTAAAACGAGACGAGAGAGTGTGTGTTTCTTTTGTTGTTGGTTAAATAGAAAGAACAATATGCCAACAAAGACGGCTAGAGAGGCTATCACTGCAAAATTCATAATCTGACCTTATCAACCTGCCGAAATGGCGGTTGCTTTTTATACGGGGTTTTATACGGATTTGTTTATGGGGCGTAAGATAACGCTCGCGATATAACTTTAAAAATGACAAACGGGTATTAGCTAGATCTAAAATGAATATAAAAACGAGATCTAAGTCGCGTGAGAGTGTGAATTAGCACATTAAATGTACAAAATGGTTATTCGTAGTGATGCAGTAAGTCACGCATTTCTTGCCTTTGTAAGTAAACCACCGAGTCTTCTTGATAACTGAAAAGTTGATAAATCATCGCTTTGGCGACATCTTCCGCTCGAATAGGTAAAAAGTTGGACAGTTTGCCAAGCATGAGTGGGCGAATTACCTTAAACAGAGTTTGCACTAACTTCTCGTCCGTTCTTGGGCTTTGACGTTGACCAACAAGCGGGCCTGGGCGAACAAACACGATTTCCTCAAAACCCATAGCTTCGATTCTTTGTTCCATTTGTCCTTTACAGGCTAAGTAATGGGATGGTGATTTACTATTTGCACCAAGGCTAGAAACAACCGCAAGGCGTTTGACTCCGATCGTTTTCATCTGTTGGGCGACTTTACGCACCAGATCAACATCTACTCTACGTAAATTATCCTTACTGCCTGCTTGCTTAAGGGTTGTGCCTAAACAGATAAAGCCGATGGTCGGTGTTGGTTGGTTATCATCCCATTGGTGGATAGAAAGGTCGGCATCAATGAGAGGAACAAGCTTATTGTCCGCATCTAGGACGCCATCGAGTGGGCGGCGAGAAAGATAATATAAGGTACCAACACCTGATTGATTTATGAGGTTTGTAATGACTTTTGAACCGACTAAGCCAGTTGCACCGGCGATGATTGCGCAGGTGTTGTTATCCATATCTTTTCTCCTATATGGGAACATAGTCTAAGCTATTGTAGCGGATTTCAACGAGTTACTTATAATCTCGTGCAAGAAAGGTGAGACGCTCTGCGAACTCGGCAGACTATCCTGAGATAAACTTGATTAGCGCTGCCCCAATTGGATGCAAGTGTATACAATAGTGGGCGCGCAAAAACTGTCGCTGAACAAGACCTCTTGAACAACAGAACACCTCTCACCCAGACAACATCAAAGGAACGTAAAAAATGGATGACTCTTTTGCTGCGGAGATACAAGCACGCATAGATAACAAAACCAAACCCGTCGGTTCTTTAGGCTTATTGGAAAAGGTGGCACTGCAGTTAGCTCTTATTCAAAGTCAGAATAAACCTCAGCCAGTTGATTCCATCGCTATCTGCAAACCAAGCATGCTGGTATTTGCTGGAGATCACGGCGTTGCAGAGGAGGGGGTGAGCATTGCGCCAAGCGAAGTCACTCAGCAAATGGTGGCTAACTTTCTCGCTGGCGGCGCAGCCATCAACTGTTTTTGCGACATCAATGGCATTCAACTCAAAGTAATAGATTGCGGCATGTTGGCTCCTATTGATGTGCTTGTTCCAGAATTTAAATCCCATCCCAACTTGGTTGAACAACGGTTGGGTAACGGTACGGCTAATTTTTCTAAACAATCCGCGATGTCCCCAGAACAAGTGGCGCTAGGTTTAGAATATGGTGCGAAGATTGCTGAGCAAACCATTTTGCATGGTTCAAACCTCTTGATGTTCGGTGAGATGGGCATCGGTAATACCAGTTCGGCCTCAGCACTGTTATCGGCGCTGAGCTCATTAGATATTGATTATTGTGTTGGCGTTGGCACTGGAATCAATCAACAGCAGTTGAGCCGCAAATATAAACTGGTAGCACAGGGGGTAAACCGATGTCGAGGTCTTGATACTAAAGCGATTCTTGCACAGGTTGGAGGTTTTGAAATCGTACAAATGGTGGGCGCTTTTTTAGAAGCCAAGCGGCTTAAAACTCCAGTTTTAGTGGATGGGTTTATCGTATCGGTAGCGGCTTATATTGCGACGTTGTTAGACGAAGAAACGCGTGAATACATGTTGTTTGCCCATCGCTCTGAAGAAAATGGACATAAATTTGTATTGGAACATCTTAAAGCAGAACCTCTGCTCGACCTTGGTTTACGGCTAGGGGAGGGAACAGGAGCCGCTCTTGCCTTACCCTTGTTAAAAGCTGCCGCTCAGTTTTACAACAAAATGGCGAGCTTCGAGAGTGCAGGAGTTACAGTATAGTGTCAGTCCCTGATAATTCTGAGAAAGTCACGCCGTCATCGTTAAGATACCAGTGGGAGTTATTTCTATTAGCTACCAGTTTTTTTAGCCGCTTACCCGTGCCCCAAGCGTTGCCTTACAGTGAAGAACGCATGAATCAGGCAGGCCGTTACTTTGCGTTAGTTGGTCTCGTGCTTGGAGCACTTTGCGCTTTGGTATTCTCGCTCACCTCAATTTTTTTCCCAGAGTCGGTTGCCATAGTATTAACGATGGTGTTTAGCTTATTGTTAACTGGGGCTTTTCACGAAGACGGCTTGACCGATATGGCGGATGGCATTGGCGGTGGCATGACCGTAGAGCGACGCCTCTCTATTATGAAAGACAGTCGTATTGGCACTTATGGTGCCGCCACTCTCATTATGGCGTTATTGGCTAAGTATGTTTTTTGGAGTGAACTGGCTAACTTGCCGCACTTTTGGTTGGTCATTGTCGTCGCTTACACCGCAAGCCGAGCACTAGCAGCGACGCTTATTTATGACATGCCTTATGTCAGTGACAGTGATACGTCGAAAAGTAAACCGCTAGCAAGTCGCCAGTCTTCTCTAGAAGTCTCCATTTTGTTGTTTACTGGTGGCGTAACATTGCTTGTGCTTGGTATCGCGGATGCGATCTTGATATCGCTTGTTCTCGTGGTATTTCGTTTGATGTTCAAACGTTGGTTAACCAAGAGAATTGGCGGCTTTACGGGGGATTGCCTTGGCGCAGCGCAACAGTTGTC
Source organism: Vibrio sp. YT-18 (assembly GCF_033337345.1). Lineage (NCBI taxonomy): Bacteria > Pseudomonadati > Pseudomonadota > Gammaproteobacteria > Vibrionales > Vibrionaceae > Vibrio > Vibrio sp. YT-18. Next base: position 203,534 of record NZ_JAWOQO010000010.1, read on the forward strand.
GGAACTGCTTATTTATCTCACTATGATTGGGTTGTATCACTCCTCATGAAGCAATTGATACTCGGTGGCGCGCGCTCTGGGAAGTCGCATTTGGCAGAAAAAACAGCTAAGCAATTATCGGTCGCTTCTCATCGATCATTACACTATGTTGCAACCGCGCTGCCATTTGACCAAGAAATGCGAGAGCGAATAGCGCATCATCAAAAGCAACGCGGGGGCGAGTGGCAAGAGCATGAATGCCCCCTTCATTTATCTGAGTTACTGACAAATTTCGCTACCACCGATGTTGTATTGGTCGACTGTTTAACCTTGTGGCTCAACAATTGGATATTTGAGTTAGGTGATGAATGTTCCAATGAGAAGCTAGAAGCAGAAATTGAAAAGCTTATACAGGTTGTGCGTGGCTCAGATGCGACGTTAATATTCGTCTCTAACGAGGTTGGAATGGGCATTGTACCTTTGGGGGCGGTTAGTCGTTATTTTGTGGATAATGCAGGACGGATGAATCAAAAACTAGCCAGTGTTTGTCATCGCGTTACCTTTGTTGCTGCTGGTTTGCCGTTGGTTCTTAAAGAGTAGGATGGAACAAAATGAAAACACTCAATATCTATCTTGTGCGTCATGGAAAAGTAGACGCTCCACCAGGACTCCATGGCCAAACAGATGTAAAAGTTACGCCTGCTGATCAAGAGAGTATTGCTCGGGCTTGGGCCGAGAGTGGACGAGGTGTGGGTGGAATAATTTCTTCTCCGCTTTCACGCTGTCAAGAACTGGCAAACATCATTGCTGAACAGCAATTATTACCAGTAATGACGGATGAGTCTTTACAAGAGATGGCATTTGGTGATTTTGATGGTATGCCTTTTGATATGCTCACTGAGCAGTGGAAAAAGCTAGATGCTTTTTGGCAATCGCCAGCACAACATACGTTGCCGAATGCTGAGAGCTTAAGCACATTTTCTGAGCGCATATGTCGCGTTTGGTCTCAAATCATCAACGATATCAATGACAATCTACTTATCGTCACGCATGGTGGCGTCATTCGTATGATTCTTGCTCATGTATTGGAGTTAGATTGGCGTAACCCAAAGTGGTATTCGACGTTGTCGATAGGAAACGCTTCTGTCACGCATGTAACAGTTACCATAGATGAGCAAATTTACGCCTCGGTGCGTTCGATTGGCGTACCTCTTTTAACTCGTTAATTTATAAATATTAAAATGCCCAGAACGATATTGCTTACGGGCATAGTCACGGAAGATGTCAGTGGAAGCCCATCTGCTAGGTGCAGGAAGCGAAAATTGACTCAGTTACATAAAAAGGAAATATAGAAATGACAACGCCGAGTTGGGATTTGTCCATCGTTTATAACGACCTTTCTGACCCACGAATTCAAGACGATATTGCTCTTGTGGAACAATGTATTGATCTTTTGAATAAACAATCAGCAGATTGTGGCAACGTAGAGATCATGCAAAATGCGATTTTGACCAATGAAGCCGCGAGTCGTTTAGCGGGTACAGTTGCAAATTTTGCGAGTTGTTATGCTTCTGTTGATGCAACAAACGCCGAAGCGAAATCGTTACTTGGTAAAATGACCCGCATCTTTTCGGAGCTTTCCCAAGCGTTCAGTCCCTTTGATTTGACACTAACGCATGCCGACGAAGAGTTTATCTTGCGCGTGTTAGACCATGAGAATCCTGATATCAGTGGGCAAGCTTTTTCTATCTTGAATTCTAGAAAGTTGGCGGATACTCGTCTTAGCAACGCAGAAGAACAGTTACTGGCTGCGATGAGTGTGGATGGCAAATCGGCTTGGGGTAACCTATACGATAACCTGACTGGCTCATTGAAAGTGAAGCTTGAGTACACAGATGGTAATAGTGAAGAGCTTGGGTTTTCTCAAGCGGCAAGCATTCTTTATGGTTCTGAATTCGAGCGTCAAGAAGCCGCGTGGCGAGGCGTACAAGATGCAATGCAAACGCACCAAGAATCATTCGCTGCGATTTTGAATGCGTTAGCAGGATGGCGCTTAACTGAAAACAAAAAGCGTTCTACGAAGCGTGAAGTTCACTTCCTAGAGCCGAGTTTGCATGGTAGCCGAATCCAAGCTGAAACTTTAAATGCGATGATGACCGTAGCCAAAGACAGTCGAGCTATTGGTCAGAAAGCGGGTTTATTGATGGCGCAAGTACATGGTCTGGATGAGATGAAACCTTGGAATCATCTGGCGGCTATGCCTGCTTTGAGCGGTGAAGCGAAGGTTTACGACTTTGATGAAGCGATTGATGTTATTTGTGAAGCATTTGAAACAGTAAACCCTGAGATGTCGGAGTTTGTCCGTTTGATGGTACAAAATGGTTGGATTGATGCCGCGCCAAATGCTAACAAGCGTCTTGGCGCATACTGCACCAAACTGCCAGCAACGCGAACACCACTTGTGTTTATGACTTGGAGTGGCAGTCGGTCAGACCTTATGACTCTGGCACATGAACTTGGCCATGCGTTCCATAACTGGGTTATTCGTGATTTGCCACTTTGCCAAACTTACTACCCAATGACGTTAGCAGAAACCGCCTCTATCTTTGCAGAAAACATCGTTCGTGATCATTTGATTTCGAAAGCGGAGAGCGTTGATGAAAAGCTCGAGATGTTGTGGGAAGAGTTGTCATCTGCGCTAGCTTTAATGATCAACATTCCGGTTCGCTACGAGTTTGAAAAATCGTTCTATGAACGCCGCCAGGATGGAGAGTTAACCGCAGATGAATTCTGTGAGTTGATGTCAGAAACTTGGAAAGAATGGTATGGCGACGTAATGAGCGAACCGGATCCGTACTTCTGGGCAAGCAAGCTGCACTTTTCTATTGATAGCGTGAGCTTTTATAACTACCCATACCTATTTGGTTTCTTGTTTAGCAAGGGTATCTATGCACAGCGAGAAAACAAAGGCGAAGCGTTTTACACCGATTACATCAATTTGCTGCGCGATACAGGCTGCATGATGGCGGAAGATGTCGTCGAAAAGCACCTGTCGATGGATTTAACCCAGCCAACGTTTTGGCAGCAGAGTGTTGAGCTAGTGCGTGAAAAAGTCGATGAGTTTGAGCGTTTGCTCGCACAGCGCGGCTAAGTTTTTCGCAGTGTTGATGCATAATCTGCTTTATAGCTACAAAAATTTGATCAAATCATAATGATCTTAATCAGGGCTGTGGTAAAGTTCACAGCCCTAACACTTTGTAATTGTTTGAAAATTAAACGCCTCAATGCTTGATTTGAGTGCCTGGCGCGAAAAGGCATCGGATTTTCGAGGGAAATAGTGATTTCTACTCATAAGTGAGATCGCAGCAACAAAAATCCTTTGTACAATTTATTAACATATCCGCCGTGCTATTAAGGAGTAACGCATGACGAAGTCTCTCTTTCGCCAATCGTTTTTAACTGACACGTTAGATGTTCATATTGATGT
>NZ_JAWOQO010000109.1:0-1406 GCF_033337345.1 Vibrio sp. YT-18
CTGCTGAATACAACTTCATGGTTTGAAGATTACCCTGGAGGTAGTCTTCTTTACTTGCAGCCGCTTCAAAAACGAAGCCATCTGCCACTTTCTTGCCACCAGAAGTGCGCTTTTCTTTGCTCACTTTGTGCTTGACGCGGCCATTCTTCATAAACTTAACGATGAAGGTTTGGCTCTCTTGAACCCATTTCTGGTTGATCTCCACACCCACGACATTCAAGCCATGGATCAAACCTTCAAACAGTGTCGTACCCTTACCACACATTGGATCCATCAGCGTTAGCTGCGTGCTGTCAGTATTTGCAGCACTCACGCCAAGGTTAACCATCAAGCGAGTAAACTGCTCATTGGTTTTGCCGGTATAACGCAGGATCTGGCTCATGCTCTCAGGGAAAGTATTGAATGCAGGCGCCTGAATTGGACGAAGCAAACCATCTTCACGCACTTCAAACAGCGCGTAATAGATAGAAGATGCGGCAATCTTACGAGACTGCGCTTCACTTAACGCTTGCTCACAAGAAAACACCAGCGCCGCAGGTAAACCCACGTCTTTGCTGCCAATTTCAGTCACTTCAACACCTTCAGAGGCCAAAATCGCTTTGAGCTCTGAGCATGCAATGGTCATTGCGCTATCAAAGTAAATTCGGTTATGACCCGGATTCGCTAATATCGCGTAGTGGTACATCAACTGACTCCTTAAGCAATGCGTTTGTATTTAATATCCCACACACCGTGACCTAGACGGTGACCGCGAGCTTCAAACTTCGTCAGTGGACGATCTTCAGGACGAGGTACAAAGTCACCGTCTTGCGCAATATTTTCGAAACCTGGCGCTTGGTTCATGATTTCAATCATGTGCTCCGCGTAGTTTTCCCAGTCTGTTGCCATGTGGAAAATGCCTTCGTTCGGGATAAGCTTTTGACGAACCATTTCAGCAAACTCAAGCTGCACGATACGACGCTTGTGGTGACGCTTTTTGTGCCAAGGATCTGGGAAGAATAACTGTAGCGTAGCAAGGCTGTCATTTGGGATCATGTGCTCAAACACTTCAACCGCATCGTGACACATTACGCGAAGATTAGTGATACCCGCTTCGCGTGCATCAGAAAGACAAGCACCAACACCTGGGCTATGTACTTCAATACCGAAGAAGTTTTTCTCAGGCGCATTCTTTGCCATTTCAACCAATGAAGCACCCATACCAAAACCGATTTCTAGTACGACTGGATTATCGTTACCAAACACTTCTTTCCAATCAAGAAGTTCTGCTTTGTAGTCGATACCCATTGTTGGCCAGCACTCGTTCATCGCGTTCTCTTGGCCTTTCGTTAGACGACCTTCGCGACGTACAAAACTGCGGATTTTACGGATCAGCTTGCCGTCTTCGTTGTATTCGTTAGTGGTTA
>NZ_JAWOQO010000110.1:0-1400 GCF_033337345.1 Vibrio sp. YT-18
TGGGGGGTCTGTAGAGACAACAGATAGACAAAAACAAACAGGCATAGCCATACCACATCAACAAAATGCCAGTACCAACTGCCTGCTTGAAATGCGAAATGGTTGGTAGGAGAAAAGTGGTCCTTCGCGATTCTAAACAGCAATACAGTTAAGAATATGGTGCCAAGACAAACGTGCATGCCATGAAAACCAGTAAGCATAAAGAACGTATTGCCATAAACCCCCGATTGAAGCGTGAGCCCCATTTCCTGATAAGCGTGAATGTACTCTTTGGCTTGATAGAACAAGAAAAAGCCCGCCAACACGATGGTGATTTCAAGCCACACGACTAACGCTGTGCGTCGGTTTTTCTCCAAACTGATGTGTGCCATGTGTAACGTGATAGAAGAGAGAAGCAAAATAATGGTGTTAGTGAGCGGAATACCTTGCCAAGGCATCGCTTGGGTGCTTTCCCCACTTGGCGTTGTCGTGAGCGGCCACATTGCTTCAAAGCTTGGCCACAATACTTCATTGGTCATGAGGTTATTATCAGCCCCTCCTAACCAAGGGACAGACACCATTCTGGCGTAAAACAGCGCTCCGAAAAACGCGCCAAAGAACATCACTTCTGAAAAGATGAACCAACTCATCCCCTGACGAAATGATCGAGTGATCTGCGCGCTGTATTTGCCCGTCAACGATTCGGTGATGACGTTACTGAACCACCCTGCCAACATGTAAAGCAGAAACAAAAAGCCTACGGCAAGCACAATGCGACCAACAACACCGACCGCACCATCGCTTTGAGTACCTTGCACCGTCATGCCCGCACCGACGGCGACTAAAAACAGAGCAAACGCGCCAATGATCGGCCAACTACTTTGAGCAGGAACGTAATAGGTTCCAGGTTTATTACTCATCAGTTCTCTCCTTACAGACACTATTTGGCCTGTATCTCACTCCTTGAGAGGCTAACTGCCTGTGGGAGGAGGAAGTTTGTAGAGTGTATAAGACAGCGTTAATGTATGTATTGAGTCCGGCAAATCGGGCTCAATATAGAAAATCAATGGCATCTGAGCGTGCTGCTTTCCATCCAGCGGCTGTTGCGTAAAACAAAAGCACTCTATTTTGTTGAAGTAAGCAGCACCGTTGCCGGGAGAAACGGAAGGCACCGCCTGCCCCACCAGCCTTTGTCCACTTTCGTTAAATGCCAAGTATTCAGTTTGCACGACCTCACCTGGATGAACATTCATCGAAATGACTTTCGGCTTAAACTCCCACGGCATATCTGGGTTGACGTGTGCCATAAACTCCACACGAATCGTCCGGCTCAAATCGGGTTGCATCCCCGTAGGTTGAATCGCTGCAACATCACTGGTTTTACCGTTGATACCTAACGCATCACACATCACGTCATAGAG
>NZ_JAWOQO010000111.1:0-1383 GCF_033337345.1 Vibrio sp. YT-18
TGAGCCAGAATTGGAAAAAGCCGTTCGTAATCATACGCCAAGTATTCGTAGTGATGGTCTAAGCAAAGTACGTCGTGGTATTACGTCACTTGAAGAAGTGATGCGAGTGACGAAGGAAGCGTAATGGCAGCATTTGAATACAAAGCGCTGGATGCAAAAGGCAAACAAAAAAAAGGCACGATTGAAGGGGATAATGCTCGTCAAGTGCGCCAACGACTGAAAGAACAAGGGATGATCCCTGTTGAGGTCGTGGAAGCCAAAGCAAAGGCGGCTAAGTCTTCAGGCTCAGTGGGCTTCAAACGTGGTATCAAAACGGCTGAACTGGCTCTGATCACGCGTCAATTATCCACACTTGTTCAATCAGGTATGCCTCTTGAAGAGTGTCTTCGAGCAGTTTCTGAACAAGCAGAAAAGCCACGAATTCGCACCATGATCGCTGCAGTTCGCTCCAAAGTCACCGAAGGTTACCCATTGGCAGATAGCCTAGGTGATTATCCACACGTATTTGACGAACTGTTTCGCTCTATGGTCGCCGCGGGTGAAAAATCTGGACACCTTGATACGGTTTTAGAGCGCTTGGCGGAGTACGTCGAAAACCGTCAGAAAATGCGTTCTAAGCTGTTGCAAGCGATGATCTACCCTGTCGTATTAGTGGTGTTTGCGGTGGCGATTGTCTCGTTCTTGTTGGCGACCGTGGTACCCAAAATCATCGAGCCGATCATTCAAATGGGGCAAGAGTTGCCACAGTCAACGCAATTTTTGCTGGCGGCTAGTGAGTTCGTCCAAGAGTGGGGGCTGATTATCTTTGCCGTGCTAGTAGTTTGTTTTTATGGCTTAAAACTGGCATTGCAAAAACCAGATTTTCGCTTGTCTTGGGACAGAAAAATCATCAGCTTGCCGCTCGTCGGTAAGATTTCTAAAGGCCTCAATACCGCTCGCTTCGCTCGTACCTTGTCGATCTGTACTTCAAGTGCGATCCCAATTCTTGAAGGGATGCGAGTGGCGGTTGATGTGATGTCAAACCGTTACGTAAAGCAGCAAGTGTTGATTGCTGCAGACAACGTCCGTGAAGGGGCAAGCTTGCGTAAAGCTCTGGATCAAACCCGCCTATTCCCACCGATGATGCTGCATATGATGGCCAGTGGTGAGCGGAGTGGTGAGTTAGAAAGCATGCTGACGCCTGCGGCGGACAACCAAGACCAAAACTTTGAATCTACGGTCAATATTGCGTTGGGAGTGTTCACTCCTGCCTTGATCGCATTAATGGCTGGATTGGTGTTATTCATTGTCATGGCGACCTTGATGCCGATGCTAGAAATGAATAACTTGATGAGCGGATAATATTCGAATTAAGGCGTGTCTAAGTTAAGACGTGGCTTGAAT
>NZ_JAWOQO010000112.1:0-1381 GCF_033337345.1 Vibrio sp. YT-18
ATACCCATCAACAATAATTGGGTATTGAAAACAAACATGAATGGCAGAATGGCGGTTCTAATATCGTAGGTAAAGCCTTGGATACCGGTACGAATTGGATCGGACTTCGCGATTGCTGCAGCGGCAAAGGCAGCCAGACCGACCGGTGGTGTATCATCGGCGAGAATACCGAAATAGAACACGAACAAGTGCACCGCAATCAGTGGAATGATAAGACCGTGCGCTGCGCCGAGCGTTACGATAACTGGCGCCATTAGCGTTGATACTACAATGTAGTTTGCTGTGGTAGGCAGGCCCATACCGAGAATCAGACTGATAACTGCAGTAAACAGCAGCATTAGGATGACACTACCGCCAGAGATAAACTCAACAAAATCCGTCATCACCAAGCCGATACCAGTTAGCGTCACAACGCCAACAACCGTACCTGCCGCCGCAGTTGCGACACCGATACCGATCATGTTGCGAGCACCAGCCACCAAGCTTTCAGCGAGATCGACAAAACCCTCTTTGGTTTGCTGTACTAGGTCGCCTTCTTTCGCAAGTAACGCCATCAGAGGGCGTTGTGTTAGCAAAATGAAGACCATAAAGACGGTCGCCCAAAATGCTGATAAGCCAGGTGAGAAGCGCTCTACTGTTAAACACCAAACCAGTACCACGATAGGTAGCAGGTAGTGTAAGCCAGACTTCACTGTAGGACCCGGATCTGGCACTTCAGTCAGCTCCGCATCAATCTCAATTGCGCCATCTTTCATGTGGTTCGCAGAAATTTTTACGAGGCCGACGTAGGCGATGAGTAGCGCGATCGTTACTATCGTAGTCGCTGCGTCGCCAAAGACATCTTTCGTCCAACCTACACCGTAGTACACCAAAGCGCTGATTACACACAGACCTAAAATGGTAGCTGTGAATGAAATTAGGCTTTGCAGCAACGTTGGATTATGACGACGAGGTAAGCCAGTCATGCCCGCTTTACATGCTTCAAGGTGAACGATGTAAATCAACGCGATGTAGGAAATCAGCGCTGGAAGTAATGCCGCTTTGATACCCTCTACGTAAGAAATCCCTACGTATTCCACCATCAAAAACGCTGCCGCACCCATGATTGGCGGGGTGAGCTGACCATTGGTTGACGCTGCCACTTCAACTGCACCCGCTTTTGTGCCCGGGAAGCCGACTCGTTTCATCAATGGAATGGTAAAAGTACCCGTGGTTACGACGTTTGCGATCGATGAGCCTGAAACCAGACCCGATAGACCAGATGCGACAACCGCGGCTTTAGCTGGGCCGCCTTTCATATGACCAAGTAGAGAAAATGCGACTTTAATGAAGTAAACACCCGCACCCGCACGCTCTAGCATCGCGCCAAACAGTCCAAACA
>NZ_JAWOQO010000113.1:0-1379 GCF_033337345.1 Vibrio sp. YT-18
TGATCTGTTTTGGTTGAAAGTCCCTTTCTTGTAATACCTTGGCATCCGGTGTTGGGCCCAAGCGTGCACCACTTTCCCAACCGACATGAATGGCTTCGATCGCCTCTAATGAGACGTGAACCGTCTTATCTACTGGTGTGCCAGTTGGAGCTAAAATACCAACAACTTTGAATGGCAGTTTATCGTGACGGCTGAAGCCAACATCGCTGATACCATGGGCAATGATGATTTCGCTGCCTATCTGGTAACCCAATTGTTTGGCGACGTCCGATCCGAGTACGGTTTCAAATAATCCATTGAACTCTTTCCCTTTCGAGAAAGTAAGTGGTTGCTTACTTCCGTACTTATAATGCTCAAAGTAACTATGATTGGTTCCCATCACTCGAAAGCCTTTGTGAGAGTCTCCGAGCGAAATTGGAATTGCCCAATCAACCGCGCGATGCTGGCTGAATTCTTGATAGCTTTTCCAATCGATATTATTAGTTGCGTTACCAATACGAAAGACTGAATACAGCAGTAAGTTCACTTGGCCTGAGCGTCCGCCGACAATTAGGTCCGTTCCTGAAATGGTGTTCGCAAAGCTGTCTTTTGCTTGAGTGCGGATACGTTCTACGCCAAGCAGCAAGATTACCGATATTGCTACCGTCATGATCGTCAACACCGCTGTCGCTTTGCGGTTCATCAAGCTTTTCCAAGCGAGTTTGATTACAGCACTCACGATAGCACCTCCATGTTACGGCTTTGGTTTATTTCTGGCAGATTAATGGTGCGATCGAACAAGCTTTCCAGAGTTGGATCATGGCTGACAAAGATTAATGTCGCGTTGGCTTGATTAGCCTGTTCCATCAGCAGCTCGATGAACGCCATGCGATTATCATGATCGAGTGCGGATGTCGGCTCGTCAGCAATGACTAACGCAGGATGCCCTATTAGCGCACGAGCTGCAGCCACTCGCTGTTGTTGTCCAATACTCAGCTCTGACACTGGGCGAGAGTGTAAATTTGTCGGTAAATGAAGCCGCTCCAACAAGGTTGTCGCTTGTGCTAAAAGCTCGGCTGTGGAGGCGTTTGGTGTCACGCGATCTCGTCTCACTTTACTGAATTGGCAAGGAAGTAATACGTTGTCGATGACATTCAAATACGGCAGCAAGTTGAATTGCTGGAAGATATAACCAATGTGGTCGGCGCGGAATCTATCTCTGCGGCTTGAACTCAGCGTCGCTAAGTTCGTATTGAGTACTGATAACGAGCCTGAACTTAACGTATTGATTCCGGTGAGCAAAGCTAAAAGTGTGGATTTTCCACAGCCACTTGGCCCTTTGATAAAGACATGCTCACCCGTCGCTATCTGCAAATCAGGAATATTGATCACCGCGGTCT
>NZ_JAWOQO010000114.1:0-1376 GCF_033337345.1 Vibrio sp. YT-18
TAAAATCCGTTAATGATTCATCATTCGCCTGGCACCCGACCAATAGAGCGCTTACCAACACCGTCAGCAAAGATTTATTTCCCATCTTTCTTTTCCTCAGGCTTGAACTGATAAGTGTTTGCTCTCACTCGGAAGTGCAAAGTTTCACTCTCTTGGCTGACACGCTGCCAAGTCACGTCTTTAAAGGTGATGATGCGTGGCAGTGTGGCAATGGCCTGTGAAAAACGACCGATATCGTGGAAATCACCTGTTAGCTCGATATTTAGTGGCAATCGATACAGGAAGTTTTCAGATTGCTTTTCTCCCCAATCGATTCGAGTAAACGTTAACTTGTTGTCGATACCGAGTTCGTTTACCGACGCCAACATTGTGGCCAACTCTTTTTGTGCCGGTAGTTGTTGCAACAGCAACTCATAACGCGTAGTGAGCTCGTCCAGTTGAGATTGCAATTGAGGCAATGCAGCCACCTTGTTGGCTTTTATGCGCAATGCCACTTTTAATGTTTGCTCCTCTTGAATCAAATTGTTCAAGCGAGCCTCTTCTGGCTTTAAGTAAAACCAATAACCAAACCCTTGGATAAGAAGAACAAGCAGGCAGATCACTACAAGCTGAGGCAGTAATGGCCATTCAGCAATCTCATCCATTTCTAGATCTTGCCAATTAACCATGTTGTTTTCCCTCTTTCTTCTCTTCTACCGTGTTGAACATGAAGGACACTTTAAAGGTCTGAACCTCTTTACCGAAACGGGCTTTTCCGTGCACGATAGAGTGCATTTCAACGTCCAGTAGCTTGGCAGAACGTTCCATGTTATCGAGCATGGTTGCTAGCCGTGGTGTACTGTCTGAAATACCTGAGATTTCAATTTCTAGATCGTTCATTTTGATCTTGTCGACATACACGCCTTCTGGAATAACAGCAGGCATGAGGTTCATAAAATCAGTGGTTTTATTCCGACCATTTTGCAACGCTTCCACAACTTTCAAGCGTTCCAAGATTTTGCTGTGTTCAAGCTCCGCGATCTTCATCGCTTCTATCCGCTTATCTAGATCGGAAATGTACGTTGTTAGATAGTCGAGTCGCTCTTGTTGAAGATCTTGTTGATACTCATAATATTTGCCAACGCCCCACTGAATCCCCAACGCCACCATGACGCCCAATACCACTAAACCGACAAATCGACGACGATGCTCTTCCCTTTGATTTTCGCGCCAAGGCAATAAGTTAATGCGATACAGCACGCACACCTCCTAACCAATGAATGCCACGCACCGCCAGCCCTGCAGCCGTCGAAAAATGTTGCCAATCGGCCGCTCGGCGCTTGCGTTTCGACACTTTCATTTCAAACAGTCCGAGTGGGTTTAACAACTCACACTCC
>NZ_JAWOQO010000115.1:0-1363 GCF_033337345.1 Vibrio sp. YT-18
AACAATATCCTGTTCCATAAAGACGGTAAATACATGCAAAAGAAACCACTTGTCGCATTAATGGCGGCTACAGCTATCCTTGCAGGATGCGGAGAAGCGAATAATGCCCAAAGAGAGAGCCAAGCGCCTCTTGTCGTAACTCAGGATGTCACGGTAATCGACTACCAACCGAGTAAATCATATATCGGTCGCATTGAAGCGGTAGAAGATACCAATATCACAGCACAGATTTCAGGCTATTTACAAGCTCGTCATTTTGAAGAAGGACAAATGGTAGAAAAAGGCCAGCTTCTTTATTCTATTGAACCTTCTTCTTTTGAAGCACAAGTGGCAAGTGCGAAAGCAGCGTTAGCACAAGCAAAAGCTTCGCTTAAAAAGGCAGAGCTTGATCACCAACGTGGTAAAAACCTGCTTCCTCGTGGCAGCATCTCCCAATCGGAATTTGATGCGTTGACAGCAACATTGCTAGGCGCGCGTGCAGAACTAGAAGCCGCGAATGCACAGCTTAAACTTGCAGAAGTCAACCTTTCGTACACGCAAATCCGAGCGCCGTTTAGTGGTCGTATTAGCGACACTAAAGTGAGTACTGGTGATCTGGTTTCTCCATCTTCAGGTGTGCTGACGACGCTCGTGAGCCTAGACCCTGTGCACACTTCGTTTAGCGTCAGTGAACGTGAGCGTTTAGCGATGGGCATGGATCGAATTAAAGGCGATGGTTCGGCCGAGTCGAACGGTGTGGAAGTGCAACTAGAGCTAGAAAACGGCCAGTTTTTCGAACACTTAGGTCAGCTTGATTTCTTGGGTAACCGTATTGATACCAAAACAGGCACGATTGCTATGCGTGCGTTGGTGCCAAACCCAGAACACAAACTGCTTCCTGGCCAGCACATCAAAGTCAACTTACGTGATAAGAACACGCGAGATGTCATCGTCGTGCCTCGTCGTGCGGTGCAAACTGACCTAGAAGGTGACTTCGTGATGGTGACAACGGAAGGCAACGTCGCTGAGCGTCGCAATGTAGAACTTGGCCCGCAAGTCGAGCAGGGCATCATCATTCGCGAAGGTCTTGAGAAAGGTGAAGCTGTTATCACACAAGGTCTACAGCGTGTTCGTAATGGCGTAGAAGTGCGTGTTCAAACTCCAACTGAAGACAAACAGTAGGAGGTCGCATGTTAAGTCGTTTCTTTATACAAAGACCTAAGTTCGCGCTGGTCATTTCGATCATCCTGACGTTGGCTGGTGCCATTTCGCTAGCGATTTTGCCAGTGGCTGAATATCCGCAAATTAGTCCACCGTCGGTTAGCGTACCGGCGTACTACACTGGCGCAAGTGCCGAAGTGGTTGAACAGGCCATCGCCGATCC
>NZ_JAWOQO010000116.1:0-1361 GCF_033337345.1 Vibrio sp. YT-18
TTTACGCTTGCAGATCGGCCGGTGTGAGAAAGCGTCAACTCGACCGTTTCCCCAGCGTTGATGTAACGAGATTGATATCGGGCGTTAAAAGGAACTTTGAGTAAGTTATGCTGTGCGAAGCTATCTTTCAGAATTTGTGCGTACTCTTTTTCAGGGAAAAGCATTGTCGCGGCAAACACGGTGGACTCCGCCAAATCATGCATTTTCACACCACGACCCACGCCGTACATGCCTTCAAGCACAATCGAGTCAAAGTCACGGAAAACACGATCCGAACCATCTCCATAACGAGCAACGGACGCTTTCAAGGCTTGGAATAAAGGTGTCGACCACAACTCGTCGCCCAATTCACCACCAACACTTTCATGCGCTCGGTATTCCGCTCCTTCAAAGTAACGAGCACGTTGGTTCCGGAGACTACGTGTTGCGCGGCGAACGCCAAACATGCCATCCCAGTTGAACACGGTATCAATCTCAAATTCCTGACCACGGCGAGCCGCATCTAAATACTGTGTTCGGTAGCTCGCGCTGCCCGCCCAGTAATCACCGACACCTTCTCCAATCGCGCCAGTGTGGCCATACGCCCAATCGGGAACAATTTGATAGTGAATCCCGTGTCCTAGCTCGTGCAAAATCACATCTGCATCCGCAGCATCCGGAGATACTCCGCCAACGCCCAACATCAGCGCACGCGAACCTGTGTAGTAAGAAGAGTTGTCTAGCGCTAAACCTCGTCCATCAAAACGAAGCGGCTCTTCAAATAAGTCATAGCTCAAGCTCGATAGGTACTGCAGTGAGTTGTCAAGATGGTAAAACGCCATCAACTGCAAAAAGGCATTGTCGCCAAGCTGAGCACTTTGCATCGCTTTTACATCAGCAAAAGATTGAACACCTTCAGGCGGCAAAATACTGCTTGTATCGCGTACGGGCTCCGCACCTACCGCAGGTGTAGGCAGTAATGCAAGTGCATCCACCTGTTTAACGCGCTCGTTGGCTAGGTAGAACTTGCCGTCAGACTGCAAAACTTGAATCTGCTTCTCAACATATTGAAGTGGCTGCGGATAATCCTCTAACGAATTCCAAGCAGAATCAGGCGCAGCTTGTTGCTGCATCGTACGTAAATCAGGATCAAATACTGAGATGGGAACCGTCACTAACTCACCGGAGCTCAACGCTGGCGGCTCGGTCACTTCCAATCGAACAGGCAATTCCAGTTCTGCGGCTGGCATCGCCTCGCCATTACGAATAACCGTATCTTCAAGGCTTTTGAAAATACGCTCGATTTGGCGGTCTTGGTTAGTCGACAACACAATGGTGCGTTGCGGTTGATACTGACCATCGACCCACACATCAAAGTTATA
>NZ_JAWOQO010000117.1:0-1357 GCF_033337345.1 Vibrio sp. YT-18
TTAATAGGCGCTTCAATCAAGTTCTCCATTACCGTCATGTGTGGCCACAAGGTGTACTGCTGAAATACCATGCCCACTTTACGGCGAAGCGCTAAACCTTGCTTTTCTTTGATTTCAGCCGAGAAATCGAAGACGTCATTAGCGATGTTTAACTTGCCGTTATCCGCCCCTTCTAAAAGGTTTAGAACACGTAATAAAGAACTCTTCCCCGCGCCGCTTGGGCCCAGTAACACTAGCGTTTCACCGTTTTCACAATTGAAACTCACATCGTGAAGAACCTGTGTGTCACCGTAGGATTTATTGATTCCGCTTACCTGAATACTCATGCTGCAATACCGCATTAATTGTCACTTGGCATTCATCTTACCAACAAGGAGTTTTTATGCAATAAAAATGTATAAAAATTTAATTTGTTAACTTTTTGTATAAGAAACGAACAGCGAGATAGAGAATATGACTGGTTTGATGAGTGTGGTTTTTACAGAATTTGTTGATCAAAAAAGCCAGCTTACTTGCTGGCACTTATCTAACCTTGCATATATCGATAACCCCCAGAAAATTATGAAATAGTTCAGAATTGAATGCCGGACAAGAATACGTAGCTTTGACCGTGGCTACGTATTCTTGAGTTACCAAACAGATACAACATAACGAAGAACAGAATATCGAGTCACTCACTCTGGCTTGATGTTCTGATTCATTCTGAACAGATTGGTTGGGTCGTATTTCTTCTTGATTTGTTGTAAGCGCGCAAAGGTTGGGCCATAGGCAGACTCTGTACGTTCAGCTTCGTCTTGTGTAAGGAAGTTGATATACGCACCGCCACTGGCATACGGTTTGGTTTTGGCAAAAAAGTCTCTCGCCCACGCGATACAAGCTTGGTCATCTTCTGCGGAGTCCCATCTTCCGTGCACATTTAATACGTAATTAGCGTCACGGCTAGAATAAGCCATAGACTCGGGATCAGGTCTAGAGGCAGCGCAGCCAAGAGAGGCGATAAAAATCTCGCATTGAGGCGATGGCAACTTCCCTGCGTATTCTATCGCCGCATCAATGACACCTTCGCTTAGCGAGTTAAAGTTATGCGATTTCCAATAGTTACGTGCGCCCGGAGTAAGCAAGGGATCAAACGCTTGTTGCCATGCAGCAAATGGTTGTACGCCAACATGCTCACCATGTGCGTCACCAAAATCTCTGAGTGGAGCAATAAGCTTTTCACCCTCGGATGGGTCGCCTGCATAACATATCGCCAGTACGACAACCTCTTTACCGTGAACGCTTTCAGGTAAGAATGGGAGTGGCGGAGCTTTACGACTCACCATCCACACACTTAACTCTTCTGGCGCAGATTCGGTGA
>NZ_JAWOQO010000118.1:0-1355 GCF_033337345.1 Vibrio sp. YT-18
AACTTTGTTTTAGGGCGACTGCCCTGCTGCGTAACATCGTTGCTGCTCCATAACATCAAACATCGACCCACGGCGTAACGCGCTTGCTGCTTGGATGCCCGAGGCATAGACTGTACAAAAAAACAGTCATAACAAGCCATGAAAACCGCCACTGCGCCGTTACCACCGCTGCGTTCGGTCAAGGTTCTGGACCAGTTGCGTGAGCGCATACGCTACTTGCATTACAGCTTACCAACCGAACAGGCTTATGTCCACTGGGTTCGTGCCTTCATCCGTTTCCACGGTGTGCGTCACCCGGCAACCTTGGGCAGCAGCGAAGTCGAGGCATTTCTGTCCTGGCTGGCGAACGAGCGCAAGGTTTCGGTCTCCACGCATCGTCAGGCATTGGCGGCCTTGCTGTTCTTCTACGGCAAGGTGCTGTGCACGGATCTGCCCTGGCTTCAGGAGATCGGAAGACCTCGGCCGTCGCGGCGCTTGCCGGTGGTGCTGACCCCGGATGAAGTGGTTCGCATCCTCGGTTTTCTGGAAGGCGAGCATCGTTTGTTCGCCCAGCTTCTGTATGGAACGGGCATGCGGATCAGTGAGGGTTTGCAACTGCGGGTCAAGGATCTGGATTTCGATCACGGCACGATCATCGTGCGGGAGGGCAAGGGCTCCAAGGATCGGGCCTTGATGTTACCCGAGAGCTTGGCACCCAGCCTGCGCGAGCAGCTGTCGCGTGCACGGGCATGGTGGCTGAAGGACCAGGCCGAGGGCCGCAGCGGCGTTGCGCTTCCCGACGCCCTTGAGCGGAAGTATCCGCGCGCCGGGCATTCCTGGCCGTGGTTCTGGGTTTTTGCGCAGCACACGCATTCGACCGATCCACGGAGCGGTGTCGTGCGTCGCCATCACATGTATGACCAGACCTTTCAGCGCGCCTTCAAACGTGCCGTAGAACAAGCAGGCATCACGAAGCCCGCCACACCGCACACCCTCCGCCACTCGTTCGCGACGGCCTTGCTCCGCAGCGGTTACGACATTCGAACCGTGCAGGATCTGCTCGGCCATTCCGACGTCTCTACGACGATGATTTACACGCATGTGCTGAAAGTTGGCGGTGCCGGAGTGCGCTCACCGCTTGATGCGCTGCCGCCCCTCACTAGTGAGAGGTAGGGCAGCGCAAGTCAATCCTGGCGGATTCACTACCCCTGCGCGAAGGCCATCGGTGCCGCATCGAACGGCCGGTTGCGGAAAGTCCTCCCTGCGTCCGCTGATGGCCGGCAGCAGCCCGTCGTTGCCTGATGGATCCAACCCCTCCGCTGCTATAGTGCAGTCGGCTTCTGACGTTCAGTGCAGCCGTCTTCTGAAAACGACAA